>DASSGE010000312.1:0-8718 GCA_035693605.1 Binatia bacterium | reverse complement strand
GCTTGGAAAAATAGTCTTCGAGAATTCGCTGGCGCTCCGCTTGGCTCAGCGCCGCGGCGATCCGGCGCAATTGCTCGAGCGGCTGGCGTGACTGGCCGTAGAGTATCGCCGCCAACACTTTCTCTTCGGCAGCGGCGTCGTAATCGACCAGCGTTACTGCCTCTTTGGTCGCAATCGGCTCCAATGACGTCGCCTGCCCCGCAAGCGCTTTCGCCGCCGCGGTGGTTGCGACCAGGTAGTCGTTTCTCTGTGCCCGCTTGACGAACGATGGACTCAGCTGATTTAGCTCGCCGTGAATCGCGCCGCCGAGCGCTTGAGCCTCGGTCAAATCACTCGAGTACAACTTGCTGACCAAATACTCGAACGCCTGGCCGGCGCCGAACATGCCGACGTTGGTCAGCGTCGCCGCCGGCAGGTAACTGCGCAGCACGTCGCAGGCCTGCGCCCGCACCGTGGCGCGGTAGGCGGTCTCGGCCCAGCGCTTCAAGCGATCGTCGTTCGCCGCTTCGGCATAACTCATGCCTTTGCCGCTCACGGGATCACGCACTTCCAACTGCTCGATGGGCAGCGACTTGGCGACATGGTCGAGCATCGGCTCCATCTGTTTCGAATAAGTCGCGAACAGCAGATTCATCGTTTCGAGATAGGCGTCGCGGTGGCGCGACGCCATGATCTTGGGCTCACGATAGAATAGATAATTGCCGGCGGCGTCTTTTTGATCGAAGCGCACATAGCGCGTCGATTTTTCCAGCGGCGCGATGCCGATGCGCGCGTCTTCCAATAATTTCGCCGCGACGTTGGAGATGTTTTCGCAAGCGATATGCGCCCCGCCCAACTGCGCCACCGAATCGTCGCCGTAGCCGACCAATACGCGCTCGAAAAACGCCCGGGCTTTTTTTAACGCCGCGTTGTCGTCGCCGGCAGGTATCTGGCCGCCGAGTAAACCTTGCAAGGCGAGTTCGGGATCGCCGAGAAATTCGTCGAGAAAAGTGCGGCGCAAATCTTTGGCCGAGCGGCTATAGCGGGAAAACAGCGCACCGGCGACTTCCTGCGGCAGTTTGAGGCCGAAGGTGTCGCGTTCCAGGTTGGTAAAAAATGGCGCGAGGCGTTTTGCTTCTTCGGCACTGAACTCGGCGGTCATGCGGTGGTCTCTTTCGATAACGGAAGTGGCGTCATTCTAGTCAGTTCTCGGACAATAACAAGGTTTTGCCCGCCGGCAATTATAGCCGCGCATCCGCTGCCTCAAGATTGACGATTGCCGCGGCAGCGATTCACGTCACCAGACGTGGACGCGGCGGTTTTTCTCGGCTTCTTCTTGACTCGTCGGAAGCGACGTTGTTTCATTCTGCGATGAAATTCGCAACGTGATTTGTCACAAGGAGTCAACGCGAGAATGAAATCATGCAGTTAGTGGTAACCGGCGCATCGGGATTTATCGGCTCCGCACTGTGCGAGCGCTTGCTGCAAGCGGGCCATACGCTAGTTTTGTTGACCCAGGGCGCGCCGCCCAACGCCAGCACACCCGGGAAACGCTGGAGTCACTGGACGCCGGGCAGCGTCGGCGAGTGGGCCAAAGTCATCGACGGCGCCGACGGCGTGATCAATCTCGCCGGCGAACCCCTCGCCGGCCGAAAGTGGACTCACAACCAGCAGATGCGCCTGCAACGAAGCCGCTTCGACGCTACGCACAGCATCGTCCTTGCTTGCGCCCGCGCCAAACGAAAACCGAAGTTCTTGATCAATGCCTCGGCGGTGGGCTATTACGGGCCGCGCCAGGACGAAATACTCACCGAAAATTCGCCACCGGGAAACGATTTTCTCGCCAATCTTTGCCTGGGCTGGGAGGCCGAAGCCATCGCTGCCGAGTCGCTCGGCGTGCGCGTTGTCCGGCTACGTACCGGCATCGTCCTCGGAGCCGCCGGCGGTGCGCTGGTGAAGATGGCCGAGCCGTTCAAGTGGTTCGTCGGCGGCCATCTGGGCTCGGGACAGCAATGGATGTCATGGATCCAGCTCGAGGACGAAGTGAGTTTGATCCTTCATCTGATCGCCGACACCAGCATCACCGGCCCCGTCAACGCGACCGCGCCCAATCCGGTGCGCAACAAAGAATTCTGTCAGACCCTGGCTGCGGTGCTGCATCGCCCCTGTTGGCTGCCGGTGCCGGAGATCGCGCTGCGCATCGGCTTGGGCAAGATGGCCGAGATGGTGCTAACCGGTCAGCGCGTCATTCCCGCCGCGGCGCAGAACGCCGGTTTTCGTTTTCGTTATCCGAATCTGCAGGAGGCGCTCGAAGCCTGTCGGCTGCGCTGAAGAACGCTGACAATTTAAGATCAGACAAATATCGACATGGAGTTCACCCACCAAATCGTTTTGATCACCGGCGCCTCCCAAGGCATCGGCAAGCAATTGGCCATCGATTTCGCCAAGCGCCGCGCCGTGGTCATCGGCTGCGGCCGCTCCATCGAACGGCTCAAGGAAGTGCTCAAAGAGGTGCGCCAGGCGAGTCCGACATCTTTGATGATGGGCTGTGATGTCAGCGATCCGGAACAAGTCCATGGCATGATCGAGAAAGTCCTCAGCGACTACGGCCGGGTCGATATCTTAATCAACAATGCCGGCATAGGCATGCGCAAGCCTTTCCATGAAACCGACTTGACGAAGGTGGAAGAGATCATGCGCATCAACTATTTCGGCGCGGTCTACTGCACACATGCGCTGCTGCCCTCGATGGTCGCGCGCCACAGCGGCCATATCGTCAACATTTCATCGGTCGCCGGCAAGATCGGCACGCTCAATATGGCCGCCTACTGCGCCTCCAAATTCGCCTTGAATGGCTGGTCGGAAAGCCTTTATCACGAACTCGAGCCGCTCGGCGTCAAAGTTTCGCTCATCTGCCCCGGCCCGGTGCATACCGGCTTCAGCCGCGGCTTTAGCGATAGCGAACCCAAATCGCCGCCCTCGCTGTTCGTTGACAGCAGCGACGTCAGCCACGCGGTCATGCAAACCATCGCGCGCAACCACTTCGAGTTGGTCATGCCGCGTATGCTGGCGCTGATGTGCCGGGTCAAAGGTCTCGCGCCTGACCTGTTTCGGTATTTAGCGCAGCGACGTTTTCGACCCTACGTGATCAGGAAGACGTACGACGCTATTGATTAATCGCTCACGGACCTTATGCTTTGGCAAATAATCTCTCGGTCCGATGGAGGTTGTAGGTGAAAATGCGATGGTTCATCGCCGGCTTGATTGCCGGCATGCTGGCGGCCAATCCGCTGTTTGCCCAGCTCGGCCCTAAAGAGCCGTTTAGCGGCAGCGGCACCGATGTCGAACGCGTCAAAGTCGGTCAAGCCGCGCCCGACTTCACTCTGGAAAACGTCGAGGGTAAGGCCATCAGCCTGTCTGACTTTCGCGGCAAGAAAGCGGTGGTATTGGTTTTCTACCGCGGCTACTGGTGACCGTTTTGCATGGAACAGCTCGGGAAGCTGAAAAGCCTTTTGACCCAAACACAGAAAGATAAGGTGCAAATCCTCGCGGTCAGCGTCGACACCCGCGAGGAATCGAAAAAGTTCGGCGAGATGCTGCGCAAACGCTTTGACGGCGAGTTCGATTTTCCTCTGCTTGAAGACAAAGATCACAAAGTCATCGACAGCTATGGTTTGTTCAATCCAGATGGTCGCGGCTGGCCCTTCCCGTCCACCTTGGTGATCGATCCCAAGGGCATCGTACGCTGGCGCTTCATCGAAAAGCGCGAAGACAAACGGCCGACCAATCAGCAAATCGTCGCCGAACTGAGAAAGATCAAGTCGTTCTAGTATCGTCAGGCAGGGGCGATGAACGCAGCATAGTAAGCGGCGCCGCGCAGCGCCGCTTGATCATTCAAAACCACTTGGACCGGAATCGCCTCAAGCAGTTCGGTATAGCGTCCCTTATCGACAAAGGCGCGCATGAACGTGCCGTCTTTCAGCTTGGCAAGAATCTTCGGCGCAATGCCGCCGCCGATGTAAATTCCGCGCACCGACTTGGCACGCAGTGCCAGATTGCCCGCCTCGGCGCCATAAACCGAAACGAAGAGATCCAAACTCTTGACGCAAATTTCCGCCTCGCCGGCCAAGGCAGCTTGGGAAATCGCCGCGCTGTCATCTTCGGCGGCGGCAAGACGCTCGGTCAACCACGGCGGCTCTTCTAAACCACGACTCTCTTTGAAAAAATTATATATATTAAAAAGCCCGGGGCCGGAAACTACCCGCTCGTAACTGACGTGATGGAAGCGCGGGATCAGATAGCGCAGCAGCTCGATTTCCAGCTCGTTGCGCGGCGCGAAGTCGCCATGACCGCCTTCTGACGCCAGCGGATGGAAGCGCTGTCCGTCGTCGTGCAACAGCGCCTGACCCAATCCGGTACCGGCAGCGATCAGCGCCTTGTTTCCCGACTGGCGGATCGTCCCTTGGTTAAGTGTGCAAAACTCGTCGTTGTCCAGCGTAAAAATACCATAAGCGCCGGCTTCGAGGTCATTGATCAGCGAGACCGCTTCGAGCTTAACGGCGCGGCGCAAATCCGCCGCATCGATTATCCAGGGCAGATTAGGTGTTTGGACTTTGCCGTCGACAACCGGGCCGGCGATGCCGAAACAAGCCGCGGTAATGTTGGGATTATCTCCGGCGAGAAACTCCTGCAGCACCGGTACCAGACCAGAATAACCTTGACTGGGATAAGTGCGCGTCGATTCGGCTCGCAACTTGCCCCCGTTCACCGAGAATAACCCCAGACTCGTCTTGGTGCCGCCGATATCGCCGGCGAGAATCAGGTTTCCTGAAGCCATAAGTTTCACTCACCCAAACGCTACAGCTCGGCAAAGCAGCCTAGAACTCGGAGCATCTGGCGCTAAGTCGCATAGGCCGTAGAGTTGCGAGAATCTGGATCAAAGGGTTCGCTCTATCTGCATCCAATTTTTTCGACCTGCCTTGGCGGGAGGAATTGCCGCATCCAAATGTTCTTGCTCTGTCAACTTATGCTCTCGCGGTTGAATCCCCGTCTAGTTATTCACGGCCGGCGCCAGCGCCGGCCGTCGCGCTGCATGAACTCGTCGGCCTCCATCGGTCCCCAACTGCCCGACGCGTAATTGGGAAAATTTCTCGGCTTGCTCAAATTCCACACCTGGATGATCGGATCGGTCAATGCCCACGCCGCCTCGACCCAATCATGGCGCGTGAAAAGCGTCGAATCGCCCTCGATGCAGTCCTCCAAGAGCGTTTCATAGGCTTCCGGCGAGCCGCTGCCGAAGGCTTGCTCGTAATTGAAATCCAAACTGAGCGGACTGACGACCATGGTCGATCCCGGCGGCTTCACTTCAAACGTCAAGGACACACCTTCATCCGGCTGAATACGTATGACCAACACATTGGGCTCGACCTTGTCCGGCGTATGGGACTTGAACAGCAGCAACGGCGGCCGCTTGAATTGAATCGCCACTTCGGTAATGCGCTTGGCCATGCGCTTGCCCGAGCGCAGGTAGAACGGCACGCCTTCCCAACGCCAATTGTCGATGTAAAATTTCACCGCGGCGTAGGTGACCGTGGCTGAATTCTTCTGGACGCCGGACTCTTGCCGGTAACCGATCGCCTTCTCGTCACCTATCGACCCCGGACCATATTGTCCGCGCATCGCCGCCGACGCCACCTCCTCCGGGGCGATGGGGCGCACCGACTTGAGCAGTTTGCCCTTCTCGTCGCGCACGGCGTCGGCGTTAAACCCCACCGGCGGCTCCATGGCGGTGAGACAGAGCAGCTGCAGCAAGTGATTTTGAAACATGTCGCGCACGACACCGGCTTCTTCGTAGTACCCGCCGCGGTTTTCCACGCCGACAGTTTCCGCCGCAGTGATCTGCACATGATCGACATAACGGCGATTCCAGATCGGTTCGAATACCGCGTTGGCGAAACGCAAGACCATAATATTTTGCACGGTCTCTTTGCCGAGGTAATGGTCGATGCGATAGACCTGATTCTCGTCGAGCACTTCGTGCACTCGGTGATTGAGCTCGCGCGCCGTTTCCAGGTCGGTGCCGAAGGGCTTTTCGATGATCACGCGAGTGCGCGGTTCGCCGTCGACTTCCTTGGGCGCCAGCCCTGCCGCGGCGATACGCTCGATGACCGGACCGTAGAGATCCGGCGGGGTGGCTAGATAAAAAACCCGGCCGGGCAACACCCGGCTGCTGCGGTCGAAGCCGTCGATAAACTCTTTCAAGTGACGATAGCCGTCAGGCTCGTCGTAGCCGCCGCGAACATAATAGAGCGTCGCGGCAAACAACTCCCAGACCGCCGGGTCTTTGAGTCCGGTGCGGGAAAACTCTTGCACCGCCTCGCGCATCTTGTCGCGAAACGCTTCATGGGTCATTTCGCTGCGCGCATAGCCGACCACAGCGAGGCGCTCGGGCAGTTTTTTTTCCAGCGCCAAATTATACAGCGCCGGAATCAGCTTGCGTTTGGTGAGATCGCCGGACGCGCCGAAAATTGTCACGATGCAGCCGTGCGGCTTTTTCGTTTGTCCTAAACTCTGGTGCAGATAATCCTGGCCGTCGCTCGCCATCGGCGATCACCCCTTTTTTACCGCATGGCCGCCGAACTCGTTGCGTAAGGCGGCGACAACTTTGTTGGAGAAAGCATCTTGCTGGCGCGAGGAAAAGCGCGCAAACAGCGCATGCGCCAAAGTCGTGGCGGCGACGCCTTTGTCGATCGCTTCGATGACCGTCCAGCGCCCTTCGCCTGAGTCGTCGACGTACCCCTTGATGGCGTCGAGCTTGGGATCTTTTTCAAAAGCGCTTTCGCATAGCTCCAACAGCCACGAGCGCACCACACTGCCTTGATTCCACAGGTGCGAAATTTTCGCCAAGTCGAGATCGAACTGCGACGCCTTGAGCAACTCGAAACCTTCGCCGTAAGCCTGCATCATGCCGTACTCGATGCCGTTGTGAATCATTTTGACGAAGTGGCCGGCGCCGTTGGGGCCGGCGTGCAGATAACCGTCCTTGGGCGCCAAGGTAAGAAAGATCGGCTCCAGGCGGCTGACGACCGCGGTCTCGCCGCCGACCATCAGGCAATAGCCGTTTTGCAAACCCCAGATGCCGCCGCTGGTGCCGGCATCGACGAAGTGAAGCTTCTGCGATTTGAGTTTTTCGGCGCGCCGGATCGAGTCTTTGTAGTTTGAGTTGCCGCCGTCGACGATGATGTCGTCTTGGTGCAAATTCGGCAGCAGCTGTTCGATGGTCTGATCGACCGGGTCGCCGGACGGCACCATCAGCCAAATCGCCCGCGGCAAAGACAGTTGCTGGACGAAATCGGCCAACGAATGCGCCCCCACCGCGCCTTTGTCGACGACCCGTTGAATCGCCTCGGCGCTGCGGTCGTAAGTAATAACTTTATGACCGCCGCGCACCAGCCGCTCGGCCATGTGCGCGCCCATTCGGCCCAAGCCGATCATCCCCAGTTCCATCTTGTTTGCTCCTCCTTGGAGACGCCAAGCTATTTTGCGATCGCCGCCGTCAAACGCTCCAAACCGCCTGCCGTATCGCTGCCGAGATTCACCCGCAGGGCGCGCCGGCGGCGCTGCTTCAGGGCGGTGAAATCGCCGATCGCTTGCGCCTGGATTAGAGCGTCAAAAGTGTAGCTGGTTTCCGGCACCGCTAGATTATCGGCCGGTTGATCGACGATCTGCAGCACCAGCGCCGAGTTGGGGCCGCCCTTGTGGAGCTGCCCGGTGGAGTGGAGAAAGCGTGGACCAAAGCCCAAAGTGGTCGCTATGCCGAGCCGGCTTTGCAGCGCCGTACAAAGCGTCGCGAGCTTGGCCGTGTTGTCGCTCGACGGCTCGAGGTAGGCCTGGACGACGACGTAATCGCGCGCCTTGGTCTTGCCGAGCCAGCCATCGACCATTTTTACGAGAGCCGCAGAATCCGCAGCGGCGACTTCTTCTTTCAGCTTGGCGCCGGCCTGGCCGCCGTCACTCATCGCCTTTTTGGATAAGTCCTTGGCCAATTGCACATCCGGCTGGTTAAATGGATTGATGCCGAGCACCGCGCCGGCCGCCGCCACGGCGAATTCCCAGCGGAAAAACTCCTGACCGATATCTTGCTGATCGATCAAGTCGATTTGTGCTACCGGATGGCCATTGGCCTCCAAGGCAGCGACGCGGCGGTCGAGATCATGGCTGCCGTCACTTTCCAGACGCAGATAGACGAAGAAGCGGTCGGCAGCGTAGGTTTCCGGCGGCGCCAGACTTTCGTTGGCCACCGGCACGATACCTTTGTTTTCCTTGCCCATACTCTCGGCGATCAACTGTTCGGCCCAGGCGGGGAATGCCGCAAGCGAAGGCGAACAAAGAAAAGTGACTTTGTCGCGCTTGGCCAACGTCAACTCACCTAACGCCGCGCCGAGAATTAAACCGGGATTGCTGCTGTCGGCAACCGCGGCGCTGCAGGCAGCGCTCATCCGCCGCGCCCGCGCCAACACCGCGGCAATATCGGCACCGATCAATGCCGCCGGCACCAAACCGAACACGGTCAGCGCCGAATAGCGCCCGCCGACTTCTTCCGGAGCATTGAAGGTCGCGCGAAAATTCCTCTCTGCGGCGAGCTTTTCCAGCGGGCTGCCCGGATCGGTGATGGCGACAAAATGCGGCCCAGGGTCAAGGCCGAGCTTTTTCAATTTGTCCCAGAAATAGAGGAAAAAC
>DASSGE010000311.1:0-3517 GCA_035693605.1 Binatia bacterium | reverse complement strand
CGCAAATGGGCAGATTGATCATAGGGTGAGCGCGGACTATACGCTTAATCGATCGGGTTTACCAAAGATGAGAAAGTTGCCTCCCGCGTCCTCCTAAGGACACGGGAGGCTAAAGAGGGTGATCAGCCGTGATTGCGGCGGTCGCAGATAGCATCGACGAGGGCGGGTTTGCCCTGTTTAACCTGGTCTATAGCCCGTTTCAAGGCGGCCTTGAGATCATCGCCCTGCTCAATTGGCCCCTCGGCGTACCATCCCATCGATCTGGCTAAGCCCGCGAAGTCCGGGTCGGGCCCGTAAAGATCCATGCCCAAATGGGCGCGATTGGGATCGGTACCGCGGGTGCGCGCCAAGACCAGCTGGTGGTTCCAATCGTTGTAATAAGCCCGATTGTTGAACATGACGACCAGCATCGGGATTTGATACTTCGCCGCGATCCAGAGCGAGCCGGCATCGAACATCAAATCGCCGTCCGGCTGCAGATCGACGACTAGACGGCCTGTGCCTTTGTTCGCCAGCGCGACGCCCAGTGACAGTCCGATCTGCGTCCCGGTTCCCAGTTCCCGTCCGCCATGGCAGTATGGCCGGTCAAAGTTCCAGAGTTTTTTGCCCCATGAACCGAGATCGCCGGCGGTGAGTACCCAGTCTTCGCCCTTGATCGCTTCCCACACTTCGGAGGCGAGCCGCGGCACGGTCATAGGTTTTTGATCCCAGTGTTCCTGAGCTTGTTTGGCCCATTTGGCGCGGGTCTCGGCGTGTCGTTTGCCGATCGCTTCGGCGCGTTTGGCGATTTTCTCGCGCAGTCCTGGAGTTTTGGCGATGCGCTCCTGCAAAAGCTTTGTCAGCACCGGCGCGGCGGAGACTACGTCGGCGATCATGCGTTGCTGCGCGTAATAAGGCCGCGCATAATCCATCGACCATTTGCTGGTTTCTATATCGGTGAAACCGATATCGATCCAGGTGGCGCCCGCCGCAACTTTGCTAACCACCGTGCGCGTCGCGATGTCACGCACATGGGTCGGTTTTTCGAAATCGGCGATGTCGAGTGTCAGCACGACGTCGACGCCGTCGTAACAGCCTTCGGGGTCCATGGTGAGATTTAATGGATGATCTGTAGGAAAGTTTAAACGCGAGCCGACATCCCATACCGATGCACCGAGAGTCTCGGCGAGCTCGACCACGTGATTCCAACCATGAGGCGGACGGGCCGCGAAGTCAGCGATGATGGCCACGCGACTGGCCGCGGCAAGCGTATCGGCGGCTTTGGCGAGGGCGACCGGATCGGCGGACGGCGGTGTCGGAACTTCGACGGCGCCGGTGAGCGGCATTTCGACGTCGTGATCCAGTTCTGCTTCCTGCAAGCCGGCGTCATAACACATATAGATTGGCCCCTGGCGCGCGCTCATCATGATCGAATAAGCGCGGGCGAACGCGCCGGGCACGCCGTCGACGGTGGACGGTTGATAGTCCCATTTAACGAAATTACGAATCGCTTCGCCCTGAACGTTGGCGGTGTGAATCCAATCGATAAAAGGCCGTCGCTTGGGTTCGGCAAGCGGCCCGGTGGCGCCCATGATGAACACCGGTGCGCGGTCGAGATAAGCATAGTAGATGCCCATCGGCGCATGCAGCAAGCCGACCAAGTTATGCACGATGGCGATCATCGGCTTGCCCTTGGCGCGTGCATAGCCATGGGCGATCTGCACGGCGATTTTTTCATGTTGGCAGGTGAGCATTGGCGGATCGTTCTCACCGTAATTGACCAGCGAGTCATGCAAGCCGCGATAGCTCGCGCCAGGGTTAAGCGCGATGTATTCAAAATCGTATTTCTTGATCATGTCGACGATCACGTCGGACTGCCAACGTTTCTCGGACTTCTTAATTGTCGAATCTGCCATTCAGATATCCTCCTTGGGTTAAAACTCAAACAGAAATTGCTCTTTACCACGAAGAGCGCCAAGCTCTCGGAGCTTTATTACTCTCAACTTCGCGCTCTTGGTTCTCCTTTGTGATGAAAGGGCTCTAGGCATTCTCGCCGCGGCGCCAGACGACAGCGTCGACCAAGGCGGGCTTGCCGGCTTTGACCTGAGCAATAGCGCGCTTCAATGCCGGGCCGACCTCGGCGGGATCTTCGATGACGCCTTCAGCGTACCAGCCGATGCCCTTGGCGATATGGGCGAAATCCGGGGGCGGGCCCTCGAGGTCCATGCCGATATAGGCACGCTGCGGGTCGGTGCCACGCTGGTGCGCCATATGAATCTGATGCGCCCAGTCGTTGTAGTAGGCGCGGTTGTTGTACATCAAGATCAACATGGGAATTTTGTACTTGATCGGCATCCACAGGGCGCCCAAGTCGAACATCAAATCGCCGTCGGGCTGAATGTCGACGACTAGCTTGCCCGTGCCTTTGTAAGCGAGGGCAGCGCCGATGGCCATGCCGATCTGCGTGCCGGTGCCGAGTTCGCGTCCGAGATGACGATAAGGTTTGTCGAAATCCCAAACCTTGTGCACCCATTCTTTCAAAGTGTTGGCGGTGAGCACCCAGTCTTCGTCTTTGATCACCTGCCAGGCTTCATGGGCTAGGCGGGCTTCGGTCATCGGCCGCTCGTCCCATTGGGCCTTAACTTGGTCCTGCCATTTTTGCCACTGGCGGTCGTGCCGTTCGCCGATAGCTTTTTTGCGTTCGGCGATGCGATTCGCCAGTGTTTTGTCGCCATCAATGCGCTTTTTACACGCGGCAGTGAGCGCAGGTATTGAAAGTGCGCTATCACCCAGCACGCGATGGTCCCAATTGTGATGTTTGTTATAGTCGGTGGCCCACTTGCTGATCTCGATATCGGCGAATCCAACATCGATCCATTTGCAATCGGCCGCCGTCGCTACCTGCACTTCGCGGGTCTGGGTGTTCAGCTTGTGCGATCCACGAGTCCAGTCGACGACATCGAGCGCGGTGACAAGATCGACGCCGTTGAAAGCATCGTTGTGGAAGCTGACGCTGAGAGGATGCTTGTTGGGAAACCCCAGGCGTTTGTTGATGTCATAAACAGACGCGCCGACCGTTTCAGCGAGTTCGACAGTCGATCCAAAGCCCAACGGCATGCGCGCGGCATATTCGGTTAACAGCAACGGGTTATTCGCCGCCACCAACATGTCGGCGGCTTGATCGATCACTGCTTGTTCAGGGGCGACACGGGACGGGACTTTGATGTGGAAATTTGGCACCGGTACATCTTCGGTGAGCTTGGCTTCCTGCATCGCCGAATCGTACACCATGTAAACCGGCCCCTGCGGCTCGCTCATCATGATCGAATACGCTCGCGCGAAGGAATCCGGCACGCCGTGTATGCTGCCCGGCTGGTAATCCCACTTGGTAAAGCCGCGCACGACGTCGCCCTGGGCGAACGCAGTGTGAATCCAGTCGATAAACGGCCGGCGCAGCTTTTCGTCCATGGGACCCGTGGCGCCGATGATGAACACCGGACTGCGATCGATGTAGGCGTAGTAGATGCCCATGGGCGCA
>DASSGE010000310.1:0-2424 GCA_035693605.1 Binatia bacterium | reverse complement strand
GAGCGCGACGACCACGGCGAACGCGCCGGCAGAAAACCGGGTCAACTGGGGACCTATTTCAGAGAGCCGAGCGGCTTCCGCCTGCAAATCACCAACGAAGACTCGGCGACGTTCGCCGCCCACGCCAACGATTAGCGATTTTGATTGCGCACGTCATTCAAATTGACGGGCACCCCCACCTCTGTCCTCCCCCGTCGAGGGGGAGGAAGTACGACGGGGAGGAGCACGCAGCAAAGAGTTATTAATCCAAAAAGAATCTCGTTCATTCGTAAGACGATGGCTATTTTCGGACTTTCACATGCCCTACAGTACAAGAAACGGCGTTAAAACCTACTACGAAATCTCCGGCGAAGGCTATCCGTTGGTGCTGATGCACGCCAATCCGTTTGACCGGCGCATGTTTCTCTATCAAGTGGCCCACTTCTCGACCTTCATGAAGGTCATCAATATCGACCTGCGCGCGTATGGATATTCGGACAAGCCGGCGATACCGGTCACGATGGCCGATCTCTGTGAAGACGTAGTCGCCGTGTGCCGACAAGAGGGCGTGAACGAGGCGGTCTTCGCCGGAGTGAGCGTCGGCGGGGTCATGGGTTTGCAGTTAGGTTTGGATCACCCGGAGCTATTCAAGGCGTTGATTCTCATCGGCTGCAGCAGCATGCCGGGCGACCGTTACCAGAGCCGCATCGACGGCTACTTGCAGCAAGGTGTCGCGAATTTTCACATTAAACACCTCACCGACCTGGTTAGTAAGGAATTTTCTACGACGAAGCTGGGGAAATATTTATTGGGCATGCACACCGAGATGGATTCTTGTCTCAGCGCGCCGGCGATTGCCGAGATTTTCAATGCCCTGCAGAATCGCGATCTGACCGCGCGCTTACCCGAGCTGAAAATGCCGGTGTTGATCATGAACGGCGAGTTCGACAATTCGCTTAAACGCAGCAAAGAAATGAGCACGCGCATCGCCGGCGCGGAACACCGCGTCATTCCGGGCGCCGGGCATGCGTGCTGTTTGGAGGACCCGGCGACGTTTGACGGCCATGTTTTGGAGTTTCTCACGAAACATGGTTTCGTCAGACGATGACAAAGCAGGTATTGCCCACGACGGCGCGAAGGACACTGAATTTTGTCATACCGGCGGAAGCCGGTACCCAGGCTAATTCAGCGAGATTGTACCCGGATTCCCCGCGTGCGCGGGAATGACGAGTCGAGCAGAAGATTTCGTCGCGACAGCCCAGTTTTACTCTCCCAACACCTTTTTCATTCGCTCTAGCACAGCCGGCGGCTGGCTCATTACTTCCTTAGCAAGGCGTTGCATCTCGTCGCCGCTGACGGGATCGAGTTCGTAGTTGCGTTTTTCGGCTTCGACTTTGAGCTCGGGGTCTTTGAGAGCGCCGGCCATGCCGGCGCGCAACGACTTTATTTGTTCGGGCGGGATGCCCGGGGGGCCGACCAGCGGGCGGCCGAAAACGCCGCCGGCGAGGATGACGGTGGCGACTCGGCGCGACTGTTCGGAAGCCTTATACTGGTCCATGAGTTCATAGATGGTTGGAGTGTCGGCCAGGCGCGCGTCTCGCTTGCGGCCGGATTGCGCCAAGCTGCGGACAAAATTGTTTTTGCGCCAGGTGTGGAACGGTTCCCGGGCCATGAAAGATTCAATGGTCATGGCGCGGCAGTGGATTTCGCCTTTTTCCACGGCGAGGTCGATGGGGCCGCCGCCCTGGTAGCCCAACACGATATTGAACTTTGCGCCGACGGTGTCTTCGAGCAGTTTGGGAAAAAAATAGCCGGTCCCGGCGGCGCCTCCTGAACCGCATTTTGGCGGCTCGCTGGCTTTGCGCACGTCTTCGATGGTTTTGTATGGACTGTCGCTACGCATGTAGAGATGGTGTTCGCTTGGCGAGGGCGAGCCGATGAAGTTGTATTTGGCCCAGTCGTATTTGACTTCTTTGCGACCGACCATCTGGTCGAAATAGAGCGTCGGTCCGATCCAGCCGAGAGTAAGACCATCGGGCTTGGCGACGCCATAGACATAGTTGGCGGCGATCATCGAGCTGGCGCCGGGCATGTTTTGCACGATGAAGTTGGGATTGCCGGGCATATATTTGCCCATATGCCTGGCGATGAGCCTGGGCCAGAGATCGTTGACATCGCCGGCGGGGTAGCCGGTGACGATGCGGATCGTCTTGCCTTGGAAATACGGCGTCTGAGCTGGTGCCGCTGCGACGTTGAGCAGCACGATGACAGCTATGAACAATGATTTCACAAACCCTCCGACGGATCCGGCAATTGCCGTCTGCCTTTGGTCTTCTCTAGTACAATGCGCGCATATTGGTCAATGCAAAACATTCGTCATAGCGCTACTTGACGCTCTCCGCTTCGTTTCGGTAAGCTTGCGCCGCATTGCAACTACTGGCAGCT
>DASSGE010000309.1:0-8756 GCA_035693605.1 Binatia bacterium | reverse complement strand
GGATAGCGATCGCTCTGCGGCCCGTAAATGATCAGCGGAATTTTCTCTTGCTGCATTTTCTGGGCGAGCCCAACCAAGTGATTGGGCGTGGGCTCGATGCCTGGCTTCACTTCGATGCTGCCAACCTGTTGCAAGCCGAAGCGATTGGCGAAATAGGCCCAATCGCTGTGATACGCCACGAATTTGATTCCCTTGAGTGGCGCCGCCATCGTCTGCCACCGCGCAATCGCCTTGTCCAAGTCGGACAAATAGACCGTCAAGTTCTTCTCGAAGACCGCTTTGTGCTGGGGATAATTGCGCGCCAGGCCGTCGGCAATGTTGCGCGCAATCACTTTACCGTTGAGCGGGTCGAGGTTGTAGTGCGGATTGCCTTTGGGATGGACATCGCCTTCGGCGCGATCGACGCTTTTCGGCACTTCCAGCACATTGATCCCGGTCGAACAATCGATATGTGCCGGCTGACCCGGCATGATTTTCGGATTGCTCGCCGGCTCCAGAAGCGCCGGCAACCAAGAGCTTTCCAGATCCAAACCCATGACGACCAAGATATTGGCGCGATTGAGCTTGGGCACAAAACTCGGCTTGACCGGCACCGCGTGCATGAACTCGACGCCGCGGGTCAAACTTTCGACATCGACCAGCTCTTTGCCGATCTGTTTGGTTATATCCGCCAAGTCCGGAATCGTCGTAACGACGCGAATCGATTGCGCTTGGGCAGCTCCGATACCGATCCAAAATAGACTGACCAAAAACGCTGCGCCCAAAATAACTCTTCGATCTAATTGCATGGCTGAATCTCCTCTATCGCAGCAGGGTTAGCGGGTGCGAAATCCATGCGCGTGAGCGCCCAACACCGTCGTCCATTGTAGAAAAAATTGGCTGCCGCTCTCCGACTTCGACTCGTTCACGTTGTCGTTACCGTAGGTATATTGGAAGCGCAGCCGGTTAAATTCGCTCAAGTTCCAGGTCAGGAACGGTGAATAGCTCTGGGTCTTCTTACCGGGGCTCGACAAACTCGGCGCGTTGTCGTACAGAAACCCGGCGGACCACTCGCGGCTGAGCTTCATCTCGGCGTAGGCATAGCCTCCTGGGGCGAACATGCGCCGGTAGCCGGATGGGCGCTCCTCGATCTCGCTGTTGCCAAAAAATTCGGCGCCGACGGTCAGACCTTGATACAGCGTGCTGCCGAGCGGTTGATATCGGTAGGTCAAGTCCACACCGCTCATGGTTCGATTCCCGCTACGGGGATCAGACGAGATGCGAACCGAAGGCGTGTAGGCGAGGCTGGTCCCGAGTTCAACGCTATGATTGTCGGTAAGATCGAAATAGCTGCTGAGCCGGCTTAAGTAAGTAAACCGGCTCCACGAACGCGACTTAGCGTTTTCCACGCGCTCGTTTTCGGCGCCGATCTTGTTATAGCCGCCGATGGTGCCACGCAAGAAAAACGGCGTCGGAAAAAGATAACTCAGCTCCACGCCATCCGCCTGAGACTCGCCGCCAACGATACGCTCGAGGGAAATTGGCGTATTCACGAACGGATATTCATGCGGATGAAACTTGGCCAAGCGGCCAAAGTCGGCGAAGAACCGCCCCCCACGCGCTTGCAAATTCCACGGCAACGAAGTCGTCACCATCGCCGCCTCTTCGACTTCTACACCGTCGCCACTACCGTTAAAAAACGCGTAGCCGCGCGCGTAGGGATCGATCGAAGCCGATATGCCGATCTCGGCCGACCGGAAATTAAAATTGCCGCCGGTCTTGCTGCGCTGCTCGGCAGTGGCATCAATCGCCATGCCGATGGCCGGATTGAGCGCCGAAGGCATGCTGGGAGCGGCTTTGACAGACCTCTCGCCTTGGTCGACGCGGGGACCTGTGGCGCCCTTCTCTTTTTCCAATTGATCGATGCGTTGCAACGCCTGCTGCAGCTGTTGTTCCATACCTTTGACAAGCGCGCGTAACGCGTCGAGCTCGGTATTCTGCGCCAAACCACGCTCCGAGATGAATAATGAAACGGTAATCAAAGTGGACGCCAACCGAGTTGGCGTCCAAAACGCGGATGAAACCATGTGAGACCTCCCTCTCGAGAAAACGACTGCCTCTCCGCTCGCGCAAACACGAGGGTGAGAAGAACCGATAGCGCTGCAGTTTTACAAACTAAAGGGAGACCGCGAGAGGGGGGCCACGAACCTGCTGGCTATTTGATGTGATAGATCTCGGCGGACAAATCTGAGATTCGAGCAGCACGCCGAACTGCGGGACAGCCACGAGGGTCGGCGCATCTTCAGCGACGACGATCTGCGTGCGCGCGCCGTGTAAGCAACTGCATGGGTTGCTGATTTGCGGCGAAATCGAAAAATGAACGTGCAGCGGCAGAAAGAACAAAAACAGCAACGTGAGCGCGCATGCGACGCGGCCGAAGGCGCTTGCCGTTCGAGTTCCCAAAACCGACATGGCTTGAACCTAGTCAAAGGCACTTTCCTTGTCAAGATAAACTCTCCAAACCCGATCCGCATCTCTGGACTCGACTGAGTACCGGGATCTCATCGCAGCGCCGGATGGATCCGTAGCACACCTTGGCGTTCGAAGCTGTTGTCCGCGAGTACCTCCAGTCCGGCGTAGTCCGCCAATCGACGACCTTCGACGCCGCCATTTACGATGCTAAGCGGAGGAAAATCGACACTCATTACTGCGGTCGTGAATTTTCTCAGATAGACCGGTAAACCGATCGTGGTGTGGGCCGTCTAACCGGATGCAGCAAGAGGAAAGCTAGCCTTCGGAGGATTTCGCATTGCCCCGTAAAATTGACCCTGAGCGCGGGATTGTTGATCGCCACCCTGACGTTGACAGCATCACCGTTTTTGGCGGCCGACGGCAAGATCGACTCAGCCGAGAAACCTGAATTGAGGCAGGACCGCAAGGAAATCGGCCGTCATCTTCAGGAAATCAAGAGCGATTGCCGCGCAAAGCGCAAAAACCGCAAAGGACTGCGCAGCGATCGCCACGGCGCCGTCAATAACTAAATGGGAGCCAAAAATGGCAGGCCTGCAAGCCGCGAAAGAACTTGAATTCTTGCGCCACCCCCTCCACAGTGATTCGAGCGCGCATGCAACGACGAAAGGCAGGACCGGCCAAGTGGCGAAATCTGCGGATGAGGCATTGGTGGCGTTGGCGCAAACAGGCGACCGGCGGGCGTTCGAAGAACTGATCGAGCGCCACAAACAGAAGGCCTATCATATCGCCTTTGGCTTCACCCGTGATCGCGAGGAAGCCAAAGATTTGTCACAAGACGCGTTCTTGAAAGCCTTCACCTATTTAAAAAATTTCGACGGCCGCTCGACCTTTTACACCTGGTTTTATCGCATCGTGGTCAATGTCTGTCTCGATTACAAGCGCCGCGCCAAGCGCACCTCCGCCGGCGAGTTTAACGAAAACGTCGAAAACCAACTGGAACCGTCGCACAATCCGGCTCAGCCACTGGCGCCGGAACAGCATGTGTTGGCGGTGCAGCTCTCGCGCAAAGTCGAGGCCGCGCTGCAAACCTTGCCGGTAAAACAGCGAACGGCATTTATTTTGAAGAACCATCAAGGGATGTCGATCAGAGAAATCGCCGAAACCATGGAGACCGCCGAGGGTACTGTAAAGGTGCATCTACACCGCGCAGTCACCTCGCTGCGACAAAGTTTGGCGGGATTGATCTAGGAGGAGTTATGGCGCAATCGAGCGAAAAGGCAGCGACTGCCTGCACGGACTTGGAAGCCGATCTCGTTTTACTTCATTACGGCGACGTCGACGGCGTGGAACGCCAACGGTTGCAATCCCACGCCGCCAGCTGCGTCGGCTGCTCGGAATATTTAAAAGAACTCAGCGTGCTCATGCCGCTGACGGTCAAAACCGACACGCCGCCGCAACAGTTCTGGATGGATTACAGCCGCGAGCTGCGTCACAAAATCGATGCTGCCGTCGAAACTAAATATTCCTGGCAGCATATCGCGGAGCTTTTCAACCCTCGCTACCTGACCGCCCTCGCCACTGCCGTAACGTTGATCGTAGCGCTGTCGTTCACGCTGGATCGCGGCCTTTGGTCCAGTAAGGGCGACATGCCGGACGCTGAGATAACCGAAATCCTCCCGGTGGCAGAGAACTTGGAATTTTACCGCGCCATGGATGTCTTGGATGAGCTCGATCTTTTGGAGGTCCTGGCCAACTCCGCCAACGACGCGGCATGATGATACCGGTGATGAACTATCGCCACTGGTTGCCATTGGTCATTATCCTGCTCGCTGGCTCCACCGCCTTCGGCGCCGCTAAGGAACCAGTCCTGCCGGACCAAGAGATGCTCAAAATGATGGAGTTCTTGCGCGACATGGAAATGATCAAACGACTGGAAATGATGCGCGAACTGGATCGAGCCGACGCGCTCGGCGAACAAACCAAGAATGCCTTGCCGCAAAAGCCTGCTTCGGCGAAAAAGGAGGCTCCCAAGTGAAAACTTTTAGCCGAACAGCGCTGTCGTCAGGGTTTGCCGTATTACTTCTGGCCGCGCCGGCTTCGGGCCAAAGCTCGCAGCCGGAGCCTGCGCCAATGCAAAATCAACAGGAATCGCTCGACCGCTGGCAAAAAATGTCGGCGCAAGAAAAACAGGAAATGCGCGAGCGTTATCAGCGTTGGCAAAATCTCGACGCCAAAGAAAAAGCTGATCTGCAAAATAAATTCGAGAATTGGCGCAAACTGCCGTCCGAGGAGCGGGCCGCCGCACGACGCAATTTTGAGCGCTTTCAGAAACTACCGCCGGACGAGCGTGAACGCTTACAAAAGCGCTGGGAAGAATATCGCAAGCTGCCACCCGAAAGGCGCGAAGAAATCAAACGGCGTCTGCAGGCGCTCCGCGAAATGCCGCCGGAAAAGCGTCAAGAATTGCGCCAGAAGCTGATGGAACGGCGCGAACGGTTGGGAGAGAAGCAGGAGCAGCGGCTGAAACTGCGCGAGCAGCTCGACAAAATGCCGCTTGCTGAAAAACAGGAGCTGCGCGAAAAAATTCGCGAACTCAGAGAGCACGGAACGCTGGAAGAGAAACGACGCTTTCGCGAACAGCTCCAGGAGAAACTCGAGCGCGGCCGAGACAAGGAGGCGCCAAGGAGTACTCAATGACAGTCCCGCTCAGCCAAGAACAAAGAATTGTCCATCTTTTGAATCGGATCAGTTTCGGTCCAACCCTGGGCAGCATTCAAAGAGCGGCACGCATTGGCACCCAAGCCTATTTGGATGAACAGCTCTCGCCTGGACAAATTGCCGATCATCTCGCCGAAGAAAGAATTGCCCGGCTAAAAACCATGCGGTTAGATAGCCGCGAACTGATCGAGCTTTATCCGCCGCCAAGGCTACAACGACAGATGGCGAATTCGCCGGGCGATGGCGCCATGCAGTCGATGGAAGGCCCGCGCGTCGTTATCCTTGAACTGCAACAAGCCAAGCTCTTGCGCGCGCTTTACAGCAACCGTCAACTCTATGAAGTGATGGTCGATTTTTGGAGCAACCACTTCAACATCTACGCCGCCAAAGGCGCCAACCGCTGGCTGACAACTTCCTATGACCGCGACACGATCCGGCCGCTGGCCTTAGGCAAATTTCGCGACTTATTGATAGCCACGGCGAAGAGCCCGGCGATGCTCTTTTATTTGGACAACTGGATGAGCGCCAGCCCGGATTCGCCGGGCGCCCGAACGGCCGGGTCGAACAATCGGCGCCGCGGCTTAAACGAAAACTACGCCCGCGAGCTGATGGAGCTTCATACTCTGGGAGCCGACGGCGGCTATACCCAGAAGGACGTGGAGGAAGTCGCCCGCTGTTTCACCGGTTGGACGATCATCCAGCCGCAGGGCCAGGGCGTCTTTCATTTCGCCCCGCGTATCCATGACAACGGCGAAAAAATCGTTCTCGGGCGGCGTATCCCGAGAGGTGGCGGCATGGACGATGGTTTGCGCGTCATCGAGATCCTGGTTGAACATCCGTCGACGGCGCGGTTTATCGCGGCGAAGTTGGCTCGCCGATTCGTCGCCGATGATCCGCCGGCCGCGGTCGTCAATCGAGCCGCCGAAGCATTTCGCCGGAGCGGCGGCGATATTCCGACGGTTTTGCGCGCCATCATCGACGCGCCGGAGTTTTTCGCCCGCGAAACGTTCAGAGCCAAGATCAAAAGCCCCTTCGAGTTTGTCACCAGCGCGCTGCGGGTCACCGGCAGTGAGACGCAGGTGACGCACCAACTTCTGCGTTACTTGGCGCGCATGGGTGAGCCGCTGTTCTTGGCGCAAGCGCCCACTGGCTACCCCGATATCGCATCCTCCTGGATCAGCGCCGATATGTTGCTCACGCGCATGAATTTCGTCGCCGATCTGATGTCGCATCGCTTGCCGGGAACCAAAGTTCCCCTGGAGACACTCAAGGACCGCGACGGGCTCATCCGCCGCATCGCGCCGGAGTCGCTGTCGCCGGAGACTCAAGCGGTTTTGGCGGAGAGCGACAGCAACCAAGCCATCACGTTGCTACTGGCGGCGCCGGAATTTCAAAGGAGATGACAATGAACCCCTCACGCCGACGGTTTTTGCAGCGCAGCGGACTGGGCTTTCTCGCTCTCGGCTTGCCGCCGGCGTTTCTCGTCCGCGCGGCGCACGCACAATCAATCAAAAATAAATCGCTGGTCGTGGTGTTTCAGCGCGGCGCCATGGATGGCTTGAACGTGGTCATTCCGTTCAAGGATCCAGCCTATTACAAACTGCGCCCGAGCATCGCCGTGCGCGAGCCCGGAGCGAGCGACGAGAGCGCCATTGATCTCGACGGCTTCTACGGGCTGCATCCGGCGCTGGCGCCGCTGAAAAACATTTACGACAAAAACCAATTAGCTTTCATCCATGCCACCGGATCGCCGGACAATACGCGCTCCCATTTCGACGCCCAGGACTATATGGAGATCGGCACACCGGGTATCAAGAGCACGCCGGACGGCTGGCTCAATCGTTATTTGCTAGAGAATGGCAAATCAGCGTCCAAGTTTCGCGGCGTTGCCGCCACCGCGCAATTGCCGCGCATGTTGGCCGGCCGCGCACCGGCGCTGACGCTTTCATCGATTGCCGAGTTTCGCTTCCGCAATGAAGCGTTGGGCGCGACCTTGCAAAGACTTTATGCCAACACTCAGGACAAAGAACTCCGCTTCGGCGCCGAGAATCTGTTTGCCGCGGTGGCTGAACTCAAAGGGCTCGATGGCAATATACCGCTCACGTCGGAATCCTATCCAGCCGGACGTTTTGGCGCCGGCCTGGCGCAGATTGCGCGCTTGATCAATGCGAACGTCGGTTTGGAAGTTGCCTTCACCGAAATCGGCGGCTGGGACACCCACGCCAACGAAGGCGGCGCGACCGGTCAGCTGGCCAACCGGCTAAGAGATTTGGCTGGAGGTCTGGCCGCGTTCTCTCGCGATATCGGTGACCGCATGGAGGATGTCATAGTTCTCACCATGTCCGAGTTCGGCCGCACCGCGCGCGAGAACGGCAACCGCGGCACCGATCATGGCCATGGTAACGTCATGTTCGCCATGGGCGGGCGCGTGCGCGGCGGCAAAGTCTATGGCCGCTGGCCTGGCTTGGAGTCCGAAGCGCTATACGAAGGACGCGATCTCGCCCTAACGACGGATTTTCGCGCAGTTTGCAGCGAAGTGCTGGCACGCCATCTCGGGCAAAAAGACTTAAATAAAGTTTTCCCGGGTTTTCGCTCGGCAGGCCCGCTGGGCATCGTCACCTGAGGGAAGCACCTTGCTGCGTCATCGGGTTCACTGCGGCGAGGCCATGACGGCCGCCACCGCATCATCACGTTCCTGAAAGCGATACTGTAACTCATAGAGCCGCGCGTATAGACCGCCGCGGGCCAGCAGTTCTTCGTGGTTGCCCTCTTCTTTTATTTCACCCTTGTGGATGACGAGGATTCGATCGGCGTGTTTGATCGTCGACAGCCGGTGCGCAACGATCAGCGCGGTGCGATTTTTCAGCAATTCGTTGAGCGCTTCCTGAATCAGCGCTTCGGTTTGCGTATCCACTGAGCTCGTCGCTTCGTCGAGAATGAGAATCTTCGGATCGAACGCCAAGGCCCTGGCGAACGACAAGAGCTGGCGTTGGCCTTGAGAGAGAGTCGAACCGCGTTCTTGGACTTCTTCCTGGAAGCGGTGCGGCAACTTATCGACAAACGGCATGATCTGCGCTCGCGCCGCCGCCTCGGCCATGCGCTGTTGGCCGATACGCGGGTCGCCAAGAGTAATATTGGTCGCGATGTCGCCGGAAAAAAGAAAGACATCTTGCAACACCAAACCCAAGTGGCGACGCAGCTCCTGCTTATTCCACTCCCGAACATCGATGCCGTCAACCAGAATCGCGCCGCTGTCGACGTCGTAGAAACGGCACAAGGCGGAAATGATCGAGGTCTTGCCGCCGCCCGTCGCGCCCACCAAAGCGACTTTTTCTCCGGGGCGAACTTTGAAAGACACGTTTCTCAACACCGGATCGCCGGGCTGGTAAGAGAGCTGGACATTTTTGAATTCCACCGCACCGGCAAACCGCTCGACGCGTTTGGGCTGCGGCGGGTTGTTGATCGTTTCCGGCTGGTCGAGCAAGAGAAAAATTCGCTCGGAAGACGCCATCGCCGCCTGCATGATATTGTATTTCTCCGCCAGATCGCGGATTGGCTGGTACATGCGTTGAATGTACTGGAGGAAC
>DASSGE010000308.1:0-3294 GCA_035693605.1 Binatia bacterium | reverse complement strand
TGATCTTCTTCACCACCTCGTCCAAGACCGGATCGATCTCAAGGGACTGGCTAGCGGCAGCGGTGACGTCATGCAACGCCGCGAGATCGCGGTTGCGCGTTTCGCGCTCGTGGAACAGCCGGGCATTTTCGATCGCGATGACGGCTTGATCGGCAAAGGTTTCGAGGAGTTTAATTTGCGAGTCGGTGAAGGGACGGACCTCGGTGCGCCGGATCAAAATCGCACCGATCGGCAATGAATCGGATAGCAACGGTACCGCCAGGGTAGTTCGATGACCGATCCGGCGGGCATAGTCCTTGATGACTGGATAATCGCGATCGACCACTGCGGCAAGATCGCGGATATGAACCCTCTGCCGATCGACCATCGCTCGGCCGGCGGGCGACTGGCGATTGTAAGGTGTGTGATCGAGGGCAATCGGCAGATCGCCGAAAGTCGCGACCCGGTGGATATCGGCGCTTTTTAATTGAAATATCTGCGCATCGGTAGCGTCGCATAATTTGGCAGCCTGCTCAGCCATAGTATCGAGCACGGCCTGGAGATCACCCGGCGCTTTGGCGATCATCCTCAAGATATCGCCGGTAGCTGCCTGCTGCTCCAGCGCTTCGGCCAACTCACGGCGCAAGTCCAGCCCCGCCGAGGGTTTCGCGGACGGAGCCTTCTTCGTGACTGCGCGCTTGGGCTTCGCCTTAGTGTTTTTCGTACCTCGTTTGCGGATCGTAGCCATAGGGATTAACCGAGACGCGATGGCCGATTAGTACGCTAGGTCGCCGTGAGCGGTCAAGCAAAGGATTGCGGCGACTGCGAGGGTTAAAGCGTTAGCGATTTGAAAAACTCTTTTCCGGCCACGACGCAAAGTCGCTAACTTGGGAAAACGGCGATTCGGACCAATGTTTCTCTTCCGAATCTTTGCGGCTTGGCGCCTTGCGGGAGACAATTCCGAATCCGACGTTCTTCTCGCCTGACTAAAATAAAAAGGGGCACGATCTTCGTGCCCCTTTTTCACTTTCACAACTTTGCCGCCTGTCCGCCTAGTGATGCGCCGCCTGCTCATCCAGCGACAAATTGACATAGTGGTGCGATTTTGACACCGCGCCGATGCCTTTGATGATCGTCTGCCAGTGTTCGCCTTCGTCGTCGCTATAGAAAACGTCGCCGTCGGTGGTGCCGGCGAAGATGGCGTAGCCGCCGTTCCAGACATCCATCGCCATGGCTTCGATATTGGCGCGTATATGATCCGGCAGGCCACCGCTCAAAATGTCCCAATTCTTGCCGCCGTCACGACTGCGCGCGATGCGCGCATCGGCGGTGTGGAGTTTTCGCCAAGTGCCCGGTCCAGTCTTGGCGCCGGCGACGAACAACAAATTGGGATCCTTGGGATGGACGAAGAACGGATCGACGTAGCCGATACGGAAATCCCGCGGCGTCATGCTCTTCCAGCTGGCGCCGCCGTCGCCGCTGACGCAGAAGCCCGCAACCGTGTCGGGACCGCAATTGGTCGTCGGCGCGGTGCCGTAGAGTTTGCTCGGATCGTTCGCCGGAACTAACACGCGATGAGCGTCTGGGTTGATGTTATCGACGGTAGTCCAGGTCTGTCCACCGTCGGTGCTGCGTAAGAAGCCGCCGACTTCGACCGCGACATAGATGATGTTGGGATCTTTGGGATGAAACGTAATGCTCTTGGCATGCGCCAAGTGCGGTTCGCCAGGGAAAGTCCACTTCTCGACACCAGGAACCTGCCGCAGTCCCGGCAGCTCGGTCCAGCTTTTGCCGAGATCGTCGCTATAATATAGATGCGCCGGTTGCGTGCCGGCGTACACCCGCGGCTTGCCATTGACGATCTGCGTCGCGAGCGAATAGACTTCCTTTTCGCCAATCCCACTATCGCGCCGCTCCCAGCTTTTGCCGAGATCGCTGCTGGCGAAAATTTCGCAGCTATAGGTGCCGCCGAATAGCGTCTTGCTCGAAGGCTCGAAGATCACCGAGCTGAAATGCTTGCCCGGCACCATGGTCGACTGCTGCGCCCAGGCGGCGCCGTTTTTCTGAAATGAAAATATCCCATCAACCGTGCCGACGAGCAACTTATTCGTCTGCGTCTCACCGTTGGTGAGCAACTGTCCTCCAGGCGATAGACATACAAACATGATCGGTCTCCTTCCTTGGAAATAAATGAGTTTAGGTCGTTAGCGGAAATGCTGACACCAGCCAGGTCCCGACTCTACTGAACCTGCCCGCATTTCGTCAAGCTGATAGAGGTTCACCGGCTTCAGTAGCCCTTACCCCGTTCGGCGTCCCGGCCAGAAGGAAGGATTCGGCAACATGGCGGCATTGGCGAGGACGGCGCCGGAAAAGCTGCCGCGTCTCCCGTGGCCGCGAATGGAGACGCAGACAGCAGTGTGGAACAATTTATCAACTCGATAGTCTAATATTAATGGTATTCGAAAATGACACCAATTGCCCAAAAAATGGACATATTCCGATTCTCAGCGCCGGACCCTTCAGCAAATTGTCGAGCTGGGGGGATTTTCCCGGCTTATAAAACCTCCGAAACGGTGCTGGACCAAACCGACGATAAAACCACCACCAAGGACTTCCACCGGGACATGTTTGATCAACAGGTCAAGAAAGCCGACATGCGCGCGGTGTTTACCGAATACGCTTGGGACATTAATTGGTGTTACCCTTGCGCCGCAGATCCGCTTAATCCTGAAGAGCTTCCAAGCCTGGGCGTCCTCTGGTTAACCGAGACGCCTCCTGATTTCGTCCCGGGTCGTGGGCCCCGTCCCGTCATGCCTCCGATGGGCGGGGCTCACGATGTTGACGTCACGCCTATGCATGCGCGGGACGAATACGAAGCGCGCCAGCTGGCCGAACTTACCGGCTGGAAGCACGCTGATATCCACCAACCGATGAACCTTCGTACCACCGACGCCGGCAACGACGGCAGGTGGTGGCAAAATCTTTGGACGAGTTAACCGCGGCGGCGTGAGATAGGCTCACGTTCGTTGCCTCCCACACAACGCCCAGGCCGCAAGGCTTGGGCGTTGTGCGTTCAGGGGTGCGGAAATCCGTCTCATCAAACAGTATGAGGTTTTAAAACCACCCCTCAGATTCATCGTTTCGCGTCATTCGGGGAGGTATGGAAACCGGCTCTTGCCGGTATGACGAAACCTGCCGTGTGTCGTCCCGATCGCCCCAGCACATGTAATCGTAACCCAAAAGTTTGTGCTCGTAGAAAGCAAACGCCGCCAAGGCCCAAGTCGGTCGGCAATCTCTAACGAAGAGTGTCCGTCT
>DASSGE010000307.1:0-3310 GCA_035693605.1 Binatia bacterium | reverse complement strand
TATAACGAGAAATCATGCCCTAAAATGCCCCTCAATAATGTAAAAGTCCAAGTATCCAAGCAGGAAAGTTGCGGATCGAAGGTAATCCGGCCTTGAACTTTTGAAACTAGAACCTTGGACTACTTTTTATCGGTATGGCCGAAGCCGCCCGCCTGCCGTACGGTCGGCGGCAATTCGCTGACTTCCTGCCATTCGGCACGAACGACCCGCTGCACCACCATTTGGGCGATCCGTTGACCGGGTTCGATGTTGATCGGCTCGGCGCCCAGATTGATCGCGATCACCTGGATCTCGCCACGGTAATCGGCATCGATGGTACCGGGGCTGTTGACCATGGTCAGACCCTGCTTCAACGCTAAACCGCTGCGCGGCCGGATCTGCGCTTCGAATCCCATCGGCAGAGCGATGGCAATGCCAGTGGGAATCACCGTCCGCGCCATCGGCGCCAGGGTTAAATTGCCGGCAATATCGGCGCACAGATCCATACCGGCGGCGCCCTCGGTCATGTAAACGGGCAGGTCCGACGCGGGAGAGCTCGGTCGCACCCGCTTGATCTGAATGCGAATCTGTTCCACGGCCAAATTTATTTTTATTTGAGAAACCGTCGAGCGCTAATGGCTCGCCGCGAGGCTCTTTATTTTGAACTCGTCTTTGAAGTCGCCGAGCAATGTCAAAGTCATCGCTTCGGGGCGAAACAGGCGGTTCGCTAAGTCGACGACGTCGTCGCGCGTCACTGCGCGTATGCTTTGGCAAATCTCGTCGGTCGGCACCATCTTGCCGAAGTAAATTTCGTTACGCGCCACATGGCTCATCCACGAGTCGGTGGACTCGAGCCCAAGCATCATACTGCCCACCAGCTGGCCTTGAGTTCGCCGCAACTCGTCGGCGGTGATGCCGTCCTTGGCCAGTTTGCCGAGCTCGGCGAGAATGAGCTCGACTACCTCTTCCGTTGCATCGACGCTGGTGCCGGCGTAAACGCCAACATAACCGACATCGTTGTAAGCCGAGGAAAACGAGTAGACCGAATAGGCCTTGCCGCGTTTCTCGCGAATCTCCTGAAACAACCGCGAACTCATGCCGCCGCCAAGCAGCGTGTTGAGCACGTAGGCCGGATAGCGCTGCGGATCGGCCTGCGGAATGCCGGCCATGCCCAAACACAAATGAACCTGTTCCAGTTCTTTGGCATGGGGATATACGCCGCTGCCCATCTCGGGCTTGCGTTCGCCTTCGAGCATGCCGTTCTGAGCAGTACCGCGGTCACGCACCTTACCGAGTCTGGCGCCCATTTCTGTGACCAGCTCGGTGTGGGATATTTTCCCGGCCGCCGCGACAATCACCCGGCGCGGCTGATAACGCGATTTGAAGAAATTCAGAAAATCCTCGCGCTGAAAACTATTGACGGTCGCTTCCCTGCCACAAATCGGCCGGGCGATGGGATGATCCTTGAAGAAATCGACGCTGAAAAGATCATGGACGTAATCATCCGGGGTATCTTCCGCCTGAGAAATTTCTTGCAAAATCACCGAGCGCTCGCGCTCGATCTCGTCGGCATCGAAACTCGAGTGGAGGAAAATATCACTGAGCAGATCGATGGCCAGCGGCAGATTTTCGTCGAGAACCTTGGCGTAGTAGCAGGTATGCTCTTTGGAGGTAAAAGCGTTGATCACGCCGCCGACGGCGTCCATCTCTTCGGCGATCTGCGCCGCGCTGCGCCGCTCGGTACCCTTGAAGAGAAGATGCTCGATGAAATGAGAAATGCCGTTCTCGGCCTCGCTTTCATGGCGCGAGCCGTTCTCAACCCAAATACCGAGACTCACCGAACGATGATCCTGCATCTCGTGCGAGACCACACGGATGCCGTTGTCCAGAACCGTCTTGGCGAACATGATTGTAACTAACCTTACTGCGGTGCCGCGTCTGACCCGCTGCCGATTTCTTCGAGGGCGTCTTTGCGGCTTAGGCGAATCTTGCCCTGCCGGTCGATCTCCAGGACTTTCACCATCACCTCGTCGCCCTCTTTGAGCACGTCGCTGACTTTGCGCACTCGCTCGGGAGCAAGCTGAGAGATATGCACTAACCCGTCGGTGCCGGGAAGAATTTCGACGAAAGCGCCGAATTCAACGATTTTACGAACCGTGCCTTTGTAGATCTTGCCGATCTCCGCTTCGGCGGCGATGCGCTGGACCATCTCGATGGCTTTGCGCGCCGCGGCTTCGTCCGATGAGGCGATCGTTACCGAACCGTCGTCTTCGACGTCCATCTTGACGCCGGTGGCTTCGATAATGCCGCGAATAACCTTGCCGCCGGGGCCGATGATTTCACGGATTTTGTCCGGCTTGACGTGAATCGTGACAATGCGCGGCGCATGCCCGGACACGTTGGTCCGTCCTGAAGAGAGCGTCTGGTTCATGATGCCGAGGATATGCATGCGGCCCTCTTTGGCTTGATGCAACGCTTGGCCCATGATGTCGCGGTTGACGCCGTTGATTTTTATGTCCATCTGCAGCGAGGTCACGCCATCGGCCGTGCCGGCGACTTTGAAATCCATGTCGCCGAGATGATCTTCGTCGCCGAGAATGTCGGACAGCACGCGCACATGCTCGCCTTCCTTGATCAAACCCATGGCGATACCCGCCACCGGCGCGGTTAGCGGCACACCGGCGTCCATCATCGACAACGAACCGCCGCACACGCTCGCCATCGAGGTCGAGCCGTTGGATTCGAGAATCTCGGAAACAATCCGAATGGTATAAGGAAAGTTTTCGTCCACCGGAAGCACAGGGATGAGCGCGCGCTCGGCGAGATTGCCATGGCCGATCTCGCGCCGGCCCGGGCCGCGCAAAAACTTTACTTCGCCGACGCTAAACGGCGGAAAGTTATAATGCAGCATGAATTTCTTGAAATGCTCGCCGATCAAGGCGTCGACCCTCTGCTCATCGGAAGCCGTGCCCAATGTCGTCACAACCAAAGCTTGAGTCTCGCCGCGGGTAAAGATCGCCGATCCATGGGTACGCGGCAGCGCTTCCACCTCGCAGCTAATCGGCCGGATGTCCTTCAAGCCGCGGCCGTCAATGCGCCGCTCTTTGTGAATGACCAGACCGCGGAAAACGTTTTTCTTGAGTTCTTCGAAAGAACCTTTGATGTCTTTTTGCTTATCGGGGAACTCGGCTAGCGCCGCCCCAACCACTTCGCTCTTCACTTCGGCGATGCGCTTGTAGCGCTCGAGCTTTTCGGGAATTTCCAGCGCCTGTTGCAGCTTGGACTGAGCCAGGTCTTCAATCCGTTTAGCCACGGCATGATTCAACTCGGC
>DASSGE010000306.1:0-7805 GCA_035693605.1 Binatia bacterium | reverse complement strand
TGGCGCCGCAATTTTTTTGCCTTCGGTGGTCGAGCGTTTTGATACGCTGGGTGATAATTACGATTTTCTCAAGGTCATGCTCACGCAGCAGGCCGGCCACCTTGAATTTGGCAGTTTCGAGTTCGAGTTCGACCGGCCGTCGACGCAATTCATCGATCTGCGGCCTAAATTCACCGTGCCGCCGGAATATCACGACCATGATCACGGTCATGAAGGCCATCACGAGCAGGCCGCAGTCACCGACCTGACCAAGTTTTTCAAATTATTCCCGCACAAGCGGCTCGCCTTGGACATCTTCTCCATCATCGAGAGCGCGCGCGTCGAAGCGCGCATCATGCAGCACTATCGCGGCATCGCCGTCGCCTATCGTGCAATGCGCACGCGCACACTGGCGCTGCGCCAGGAATCACTCTATCTGCCTGCCCGAGAGGCGCTGCTGGAGTTTATGGTTCGGCTGAGTCTCGGCCTGAGCAGTGGCATCAAAGTACCGAAGTCCCAAGCGAAAGTCGCCCGCGAGATTCGCACCATGATGCAACTCATCGGCGGCAAAAGCGCCACAGTCGAGGATGCCGCGGAAGTGACCTTGCGTATTTACGCGCGCTTGGCGCGGGTTAAGAACGATTACCTCGAAGAAACTGAGTTTGTAGTCCTGGAATCGGAAGCAAAAGGTTCAAGCCCGCGTGCCGGTTCCAATCGTTCCAATAGTTCCAATGGTTCCAATAGTTGGAAGGATGCGCTTGAGATTCATGTTCTGCCGGAATTGATCGGCCGTGAGCGAGAGTACCTGGCGCCGCAGGGGGTGGACTACCGCGGCGAGTTTCGACCTGAGCTGGCGCAGTTGCTCACCAAAGCGCAGGCTAATTCGCGCGAGCAGCGATAGTCGCTGACGCCGGAAGAGCTGGCCGATTTGCTGCGCAGCCAGCGCACGCCGAAGCCGCGCGACGGCAAAGACGACGGCGACGAGCAAGATCCGCAGACCAGCCAGATGGTGCAAAACTTGATGAAAGAGCTCGACCAGCGCGATCCACGCATGCAGAGCGTGACGCGCCGGCCATCGCCCAATAATGACGATGACACAGGGCCGCTGTCGGCGAATCAGCCGAATACTTTTATCTACGACGAATGGGATGCCGCGGCGCACAAGTACCGTGAGCGTTGGTGCAAGGTGTACGAAAAGAGTTTAGCCAGCGGCGACCTGACGTTCTACCGCGAGACATTGTTGGGCCATGCCGGTTTGTTGCAGCAAATCCGGCGTGAATTCGAGCAAGTGGTACCGGAATTGTATCACAAGGAGAAACGCTTGCCGGAAGGATCGGATCACGATCTCGACCTGGCCATCGAGGCGCTGACCGATTTTCGCATCGGCATCAGTCCTTCAGAAAAAATATTTTGGCGCCATCACAAGGTCGAGCGCGATGTCGCGGTGGCGTTCTTGCTCGATATGAGCGGCTCCACCGGCGAGGCGATCAAGACGGTCGCCGACAAGCCGTTGGGCGGCAACGCACCGGGCATCGAACGTTCGCAGCGGCGCATCATCGATGTCGAAAAAGAGGCCATCGTTCTGATGATGGACTCCCTTGAAGCGATCGGCGACCGCTATGGCGTTTACGGCTTCTCGGGACACGGACGCGATAATGTCGAGTTCTACGTGATCAAGGACCTGGAAGAAGAATTTTCCCTCGATATCGCCAAGCGCTTTGGCCGTATCGGTCCGCTCCACGCGACGCGCATGGGTCCGGCGATTCGCCATACGACGGCGAAGCTGCGAAAGCTGCAGACCCATTCGAAATTCCTGTTTTTGATCAGCGACGGCCGGCCGCAGGACCGCGGTTATTCCCAGGAAGGCGCGGAGAAGGCCCACGCCGTGCAAGATACCCGGATGGCGATGATCGAGGCACGGCGCGAGGGCATTCATCCGTTTTGTTTGACGGTGGATAAGGACGGCAACGAGTACTTGCGCACCATGATGGATGACTTCAGCTATGAAGTGCTGGCCGACGTGAGCTTGTTGCCTCGGCGCTTGCCGCAGTTGTATAAAAAGCTCACGACTTGAAGATTAAACCCGTTCAAATCGTTCAATACGTTCGCAAAAGGAATTCAGTTTAGATGGCTAGGAAGTATTCGATCATTTCTGGGGATTCGCATTTGGATTTGCCGCCGGATCGCTGGACCCATCGGGTGCCGGCGAAGTGGAAGGACCGTGCGCCGCGCCGGGTGAAGTTACCCAGTGGCGAAGAAGCGATTGCAATGGAGGGGCGGCCGATTGCTCCCATCGGTCTGACGCGCAGCGTCGGCGTGCCCCATGATCAGTTGCATTTGCAAGTTCCCACATTCGACAACAGCGCGGGCACCGGACAGCCCGAGCAGCGCGTCCGCGAGCAAGAGCAGGACGGCATCGACGCCGAGATTCTGTTTTCGCGCATTGCGATCATCCGCGGCATCAAGGAAGACGAAGGTTACGTTGCACTCACTCACGCTTACAATGAATATCTCGCCGAGGAGTATGCCAAGACCGCGCCGGAGCGGCTGATCCCGACGGGCATTATTCCGACCACCGGTATCGATGATGCGGTGAAAGAACTGGAATACTGCGCCAAGGCGGGCCTTAAGGGCGTGCAGCTCGACATGTTTCCCAACGGCAAGCAGTATCCGACGGCGGCGGACGACCGTTTCTGGGCCGCGGCGCTTCATCACAACGTCGCCATCGCCTCGCACACGCGCGCGGGCACGACGCGGTTCAGCGACAAAGGGCCTTTTTTCCAGTATCCCAAGGGCGGGTACAAAGGTGACCCTATCGAACAGATCTTTCGCTTCTGCGGCGATGCGGCGTTTGCGGTTTTGCAAATGGCCTTCGCCGGCGTCTACGAACGTTTCCCAAAGCTACAAATCTATTGGGCCGAGACACAGATCGGCTGGCTGCCTTATGCGCTCTGGCAGGTCGACGATCACTACGAACGGTATCGCCATTTGGCCAAGGGCATGTTTGGTCTCGACTTTCTCAAACGCAAGCCGAGCGAGTATATCCGCGAGCACGCGATTTGGGGCTTTCTCTACGACAAGGTCGGTGTCGCCACGCGCCAAGCGATCGGCAGCGACAGAGTCATCTGGGGCAGCGACTTCGCCCACGCCGCGAGCGACTGGCCCAACTCCCAAAAGACCATCGCCGATAGTTTTGCTGGTGTGTCGGAGGACGAGCGCTACGCGATGTTGGCAGGGAATGTGATAAGATTTTTTCATCTGGATGCTTGACAAGAAGGGTTCACGACGGAAGGAGTGAGACCGAACGCCTATCCACTGCGACGTCCCGTGACCTTTCAATTGGATTGTTTGGAATTCACTTTGAGCGCCATCCCGGCGATAACGAAATCTAGTAGCGCCGTCCCTAAGAAGCCGATAATTGTCTGAACCGCAAAATATTTCTCGGTGTAGATGTAGACCGCGATATTTGCGATACCGAACAACGACCAGGTCAGGGGACTTACTCCCGTGACGCTGCTACTGCGCAAGATGGCGATGAGTTGGATCAGTGTCGCGACAGGAAAGATGATCGCTGGAAGCCAACCGGCAATGTTGACGAAGTCAGGGTTCACTCGGGCGACAACTTTCTTTCAACCCGAATCATCCGTCAATAAATCTCAGGAATTATCGTCGAGTTCATTTAATCATTCTCTTCTCGATCCAATCCGGTCATCTCCAGCAGCGGACGGTCGGTGAACGAGAATAGGATCGCCGGCTCGGTTTGCGACAGATTTTTATGCGCGTGCCAGCGCCAAGGGGGCACGGTATAGCTGTCGTGGTCGTCCCATTGGAGTTCAATCGAGTTTGGCTTGTCGACGAGGGTGACTCCGCGGCCTTGGACGCTGTGATACATCACCGTGCCGGTGTGACGGTGAAAGCGGGTCTCCTGGCCGGGTTGAAGCATTTGTAGATAGCAGGTCATGGTCAGGAAGGTGTGGCCGCCGTCGATGGGGTTTTTGTATTCTATGTACAAACCATCGTAGGGATCTTGCAAACCCTGCTCGGCCAACTCTTTCAGGGCATCGAGGGCTTCCCGCCATTTGTAGTGATAGGTGACGCCGGCCGCGCCTTGATAGTCGACTTTCGGTTGGCGCGCTGGGCCGTAGAGGCGACGGGCAGCGCCCTGGCCGCGGGTCAGGGGCTGCTGTTTGCCCTCGGCCCATTCTTCACGAAAAATATGGGCGTCGAGATAATTCACCAAACCGGCGTCCAGGGCGTCGATCCAAATGATCGGTTCAGTGGACGTGTTTACGTGGTCGTGCCACACCCAGTTGGGCTGAATCAGCAGGTCGCCCGGCTGCATCACCATCGGCTCGCCGTTCGATGTCGTGTAGGCGCCGCCGCCCGAGACGACGAAACGGAGCGCGGTGTTCGTATGACGGTGCGCCGCGGCGGCTTCGCCCGGGAGAACGATTTGAAATCCCATCGCCAATGTCTTGCTGCCGGTCTGGAGACCGACGTTGCGGCGGAAGGCGTCGGGGCCGATGCGGACGACTTCGGCGGCTTCGAGAAGGGCTGGATAAACTTCTTTCCAGCGCCACAGACGCGGCTCCATGCGTTGGTAGTTTCGCTCGTTTTGCCAGTAGCCGCGCAGGCCCAGCTCGGCAAATTTTTTGTGTAGTTGTTCGCGGTCCGGCGGTTCTTTCATAGCGGGCTTGGACATGAAACTCTCCTAACTCTCAGTTCAAAGGTTCAAAATTTAAAAGTTCAATCCGTCACCAAGTCGGTTGTAGCAAAACCGTACCGGCCTGCGCAAATTACATTTCCCGCGCTTTACAACAACGATCGTTTCCAGCTATGACTCTAGAAAATAGTCGCGAGTACCGAGGAGGTTGATTATGGTTGGTGCCAAAGATGTCCAAGGCGTGATGGCGATGATGCCGTCGTTTTCGACCAAAGATGCCGGCGAGTTGACGGCGAAAAATACCGTCGACGTCGACAATCTCAAAGCCGGCGTCGACAAGATGATCCATGACGGCATCGACGTGATCACGACGACGGGAAGTTTCGGCGAATGCTACAATTTGACTTGGGATGAGTACAAGACGTTGGCCGCAGCGGCCGTCGACGCGGTGAAAAAGCGCGTGCCGCTGTTCGTCGGCGCCACCAGCCCCAACGTTCGCGAAGTCGTCGAGCGTTTGAAATTCGTCCAGGACATCGGCGCCGATGGGACGCTGCTTGGCGTGCCTTACTATGACGCGCAATCACCCGAGTATATGGCCGACTGGTACACTCAGATCGCCGAGATGTTTCCCAAGCTCGCGTTTCTGATCTACCACAATCCGGTCAATCACAAGGTCAAAATTCCCGTGTCGGTTTTTCCGCGCTTGGTAAAGTGCCCGAACATCGTCGGCATGAAAGACAGCCATCGCGACACCCGCGAGTTCCTCCGGCTGATCGAGATTATCCGCGGCAAAATCAGCGTGATGACCAATCAGGCGCAGATGGTGCCGTACTATCGCATGGGGTCGGCGGGCTGCTGGTCGATCGACTCCTGGATGGGCCCTTGGCCTGTGCTGCATCTGCGAAACTTGGTGCGCGCCGGCAAGGATCAAGAAGCAATCGCGGTTATCGGCGACATCATGAACGCCGCCGGCGGCGAACGGCCTGGCGGCAATGAAGGCGCGACGGCGAAGCTGCCCATCGAGTTCGCCGGTTACGTCAACCCCGGTCCGGCACGCACGCCGATCGTGAGATTTTCCGATGCGGCAATCGAAAGGGCGAAGAAAAAAGCCGAGGCTTGGAAGTCGCTGTGCGCGAAGTACAAGCCGCTCGTCGAGGCGGCGCGGACGCAGGCGAAAGTTGCATAAAATTTCGTTCAAGGGTTCAAGAGTTCAAAGGTTCAATCGGTCCCAATCCGATCCGACCTTGAACCTTGAACTTTTGAACAAGTTTGTCGGAGAGACACATGAGTTCGGTTGCGTTGATTCCTAAACAGGCGGCGATCGCCGTAGCGGATATGGTCGATAACTGCGCCAAGGTGAAGCCGGGGATGAACGTGTTGTTGGTGGCGGCCAACGATGGCGTATATGGCGGTGTCAATATCGTCGACTCGGAGGTGATCTCTTGGTTGCACTCGGCGATCGTCCAGCGCGGCGCCGATGCCACGGTGCTTTGGTGCGATATCCCGCATCGGCCGATGGTTTATTGGGGCGAGGGCGCCGATCCGGGCAAGGCTTGGCGTCTCCCGCCGATCGTTGCCGGCGCGATGAAATCGGCCGACTGCATCATCAGCAACGCCGTCGATCTGACCTTCGAAGAAGAGCTGCGCGAAACCGCGGATATCCTCGAAGAGAGAAATATCAAGTACGCGCGCAATATGGCCACCACTGGTTCCTTGCTCACGAGCAATTGGGGCTTGACGCCGTACGAACTGGTTTCCGAGATTCGCCTGCAAGCCTGCGCGCTCGCCGTGCCGGGAGCGAAATGGGTAATGACCCATCCCAATGGCTCGCATATCGAAGGTTACGTGGTCAAGCCGGAAGACATGGACGATTACGCGCACTATCGCGATATCGGCGTCTACTGTCCGTTTCCCGAAGGCGTGTGGTCGTCGATCCGAGCCCGAGATGCCGAAGGAGTCGGCATCATTAATGAGATCGGCGTGATTTGGGCGCGCCACATCGGCTTGCCTTGTCCGTTCAAGCAGCCGGTGAAAGTGTTCATCGAAAAAGGCCAGATCAAGAAATTCGAGGGCGGCGCCGAAGCCGATACCTTGACGCGCTTCTATCAATTCATTGCAAAATATTTGGGCGATGCCGCCTACGAAGTGCGCGGATTCCACGGCGGCGTACACCCGTCGGCTATTCTCGAACCGCACCAGTGCCCCAACGCGCCGTACCGCCACTTCATCGAGCACCATCACTGGAGCAGCTTCCACTTTCATATGGGCAACAGCCGGCGCAGCAAGACGTTTCCCTACCTGATGCATATCTCCGCCGAACTGCGCGGCGGCGATCTCAAGATCGGCGAGAACTATGTCTACAAGGATGGAAGAATCACCACGGCGGATCACCCGAAGGTGAGAGCGATTGCTGAGAAGTACAAAGACCGGCCAGGTCTGGAGCCGGAGAAGTGGCTGCAGACGCCGCGGTGAGGGCTCATTCCGGTATTATTGAAATGCCGACTTTGATCATTGTTGCCTTATTGCTTTTGATGACCTACGCATCGTCGCATGGGCAGAGTAAGGAAGATTTTGAGCGATGTCTTCAAGCGGCCAACACCGGTAATCATGATCGAGCAATAGATCTCTGTACCCGAATAATAAACGCTGGCGGTATTCCAAGAAAAGATCTCGCATCTGTATTGGAATTGCGAGGTTCGGCGCTCGCGGAGAAAAAACTCTATGACCGCGCCATGAAGGACCTGAATCAAGCAATTCAGGCTGACCCTGCTTATGCTGTTTCGTTCAATAGTCGGGCAACGATTCATGTGATCATGAAAAACTATGATAAAGCGATCGCCGATTACACACAGGCGTTGCGACTTGATCCGAGTTTCAAGTTCATTTACGCGCTACGCGGACACGCCTACGTTGAGAATAAGGATTACGAACGTGGCATCGAGGACTTAAACGAAGCCGTGAGGCTGGATCCGAAGCTTACCAGTGCGTACTTGAATCGGGGCTACGCTTTTTTCGGGCTGAGTCAGTACGGTAAAGCGATTGACGATTTCAATCGCGCGATAAAGTTAGATCCAAATCTAGCCTTTGCCTACAACAAGCGCGGAAAGTCATTCGTCAATATGGGGGAAATAGATCAAGGTATACAGGATTATTCGCGGGCGAT
>DASSGE010000305.1:0-3421 GCA_035693605.1 Binatia bacterium | reverse complement strand
CGCACGCCGGCGGAGGTCGGCCAGTTTCCCGACGGCGACTCGGCGCCGTCAAACCCCGACGGGGGTGGCCGTCACGGATCTAGACGCCAGAGCCAGCGCGACTGGACTCTTGCCCAAGCCTTGCGTTCGTTCCCGTTCTGGTGCATCACCATCGGCCACTTGGCCCTCGGCACGGCGCTATTTATGATCAACACCCACGCCATCGCGCACTTCGTCGCAGTCGGTTACGAAAAATTGGCGGCGTCTTTTTACTTTGGCTTTATCGGCTTCATTCGGATCGGCGCAACATTGATCTGGGGATCGCTCTCCGACCGGCTTGGCCGCAGCCCGACCTACGCCATCGCCACCACGGTAACCGCGCTCGGAGTGGCCTGTATGATCGCGCTGACGATCGGCGCGCCGCTCTGGCTGGTCTATCTCACCGTCATCCTCTACGGCGTCGGCCACAGCGCCGGCAATCCCACGTACGGCTCGGTCATCGGCGATATATTTTCCGGCCACAAGATCGGTCTGATCTTCGGGTTTTTGGAAATTAGCTTCGGCTTGGGCAGCGCCTTCGGCTCCTGGGTTGGCGGCTATCTCTTCGACGCCACCGGCACCTACGCCTGGTCGTTTACCGTTTGTCTGATCTGCTTCATCATCTCCGGCCTGGCAATTCACCTCTGCGTCCGCTGGCACACGAAGAATGAATTGAAAATGCAAAATGGATAAGACAAATTGCCAGCCCGAGAAGTCATTCTCCATTTTCAATTATCCATTATCCATTTGAAGGAGCTTTTATGAATTTCTGCCTGCATGGTTCCGCACGAACTGTAAAAGAAGCGGTGGAGCGCGCCAAGCGCGCCGAGGCTCTCGGCTTCGAAGCGATCTTCTTCGCCGACAGCCAAATGAACAACGTCGATCCTTATCAAGCGATGGCGCTGTCTGCGGCGAGTACAAAGACCATCCGCTTCGGCACCGCGGTGACCAATATGGTCTACCGCGATCCGACGATCACCGCCTGTTGCTACGCGACGCTGAATGAAATCTCCAACGGCCGCGCGATTGTCGGCATGGGCACCGGCGACGGGCCGGTTTACAGCCTGGGCCGCACTGCGACCAAACTCGTTGATTTCGAAAAAGGACTACGCGTGATTCGTGACCTTTTACACGACCGCGGCATTGATGTGCCTAAAAGCCACGAGCGCGCCGGCGGCAACGTCAAACTCAAGGCCGGCAAACGCCCCGTGCCGATTTACATTTCAGCCGAAGGGCCGAAGACCTTGCGCGTCGCCGGACGAACCTGCGACGGGATTATTTTGGGAACCGGTTTCGACACGCAAGTGACCGACTGGGCGCGCCAACGCGTCGCCGAGGGCGCGAAAGACGCAGGACGGGAACTGGCGGAAATCGACATCATGCCCGCCGGCATGATCGTCGTCGACGACAATGGCGATCTCGCACGCCAGCGGGTGCGCAGCCGCATGGCCAACCGCGCCCATCATAACTTCCGCTTCACCATGGAAACCGTGCCTGAAGGCGAGGCCGCAGGCATAAAGAAATTCATGGACAACTTCGACATCGCGAAACCGATCGAAGAGCGGGTCGATCCCAACTTCGTCACTGACTATCTGCTCGAACGCTTCACCATCGCCGGCACCGCCGCCGAATGCATCGCCAAAGTGAAACGGCTCGAAGCCGATGGCGTGAAACGAATCCTTCTAACACCGCCCAACGCCATTTATGATCAAGTCATGGACAAGTGGGGCAAGGAAGTGATCCAGAGATATTAGGCCACAGGCCTGAAGTCGCAGGCAAACAAGAACACGGAGACAAAATCGATAACGCCATCCACGATCTCATCAGCTATCCGCAACCGTGTTCGCGATCGGTGCGCTGCTGGTTGCTCCCGAAGCGCACTTGACCAAACTCCGCGCTCCGGAGATGGCGCGCTTCCTCGACAGGCGCTTGCTCGACCAGTTGCAGCGTGAGGTTTTTTTCGAACGCGTGACTAATCAGACCTGGTTATTGAGCTGCAAAGATTTCTCGCCTCGCGCGAAATGACAGGATTGTCACCGTTGTCATCTCGAATGAAGTGAGAGATTTTGCCGAACCGATTCTCACCCTTCGTTGAGTTCAGCCAGTTCAGCGTGTACTCTTGCCGAATATTCATAGTGAAACCGTAAGAGGAGAATTACATGCACTTGAAACTTATTCCTTGGGTCGCCTCGGTAATATTGCTATTCGCCACGACCGAATCGCTCACCGCCGCGGAAAAAACCAAGAACGGTAACGTCGTCAAGGACGGCATGTTGGTCAGTATGGAGTACACGCTCAAGGGCACCGACGGCAAGGTAATCGACAGCAGCAAAGGCCGAGAGCCGCTCAAGTATGTCCATGGGCAAAAGAGCATGATTCCCGGCCTGGAGAAGGAACTTACCGGGATGAAGGTAGGTAGCGAAAAGAACGTCACCGTCAAACCAGAAGACGCCTACGGCCCGATCAGTCCCAACGCATTCCAGGAAATTCCCAAGGAAAAAATTCCAGCCAATGCTTTAAAGGTGGGTGCGGTGCTTCAAGGTCAGGACGACCAAGGGCGACCTATGCTCGCTCGCATAAAGGAAATCAAAGAGAAATCAGTGGTCCTTGATATGAACCACCCGATGGCCGGCAAAACTCTCGTCTTCAATATCAAGATAGTCGATATTCAACCGGCGCCACCGCCCAGTGCACCACCATCCGCTGCGCCAGCTGCCAAGTCGGCCGCGCCGGCGAAGCCGGCGGAGCCAGGCAACGCAGCTTCTCCAGTGCAGCCGTCAAAGCCGGTAGAGCCGGCAAAGAAATAGTTCGACCATACGTCGGCCATGGAACTGGAAGAGTTCGCCGGACGGCTAAGCAAGTCAGAGTATCTGGTTTTTTTTACCGGCGCCGGCATCAGCACGGAATCCGGCGTGCCCGACTTCCGCAGTCCCGGCGGCGTCTGGACGAAGTACCAGCCGGTGCTGTTTCAAGATTTTCTTTCCAGCGAAGCCGCGCGTCGACAGCATTGGCAGCTCAAGAAAGCGACCTATGAGCTCTTCAAGACCGTCAGGCCCAACATCGGCCATCAGGCGATCTGCGAATTCGAACAGCGCGGTCAGCTGCTCGGTTTGATCACGCAGAACATCGACGGCCTACACAAGCTCGCCGGCATTTCGGAAGCGCGGCTGGTTGAGCTGCACGGCACGGACCGACTCGTCACCTGTCTCAGCTGTGGCAAAGCGTTTCAGCCACGCGACGTCTACGAAAAGTGGCACGAAGCGCTGCCAGCACCGACTTGCGACGTCTGCGGCGGATACTTAAAATCAGCCAATGTCTCCTTCGGGCAATCAATGCCTGTCGAAGCCATGCAGCGCGCCCAGCGCGGGAGCGAGAAGGCCGACATTTTCATCGTGGTCGGTTC
>DASSGE010000304.1:0-2435 GCA_035693605.1 Binatia bacterium | reverse complement strand
TTACTTTTCCATTCGCATGACCAAGCCGCGCGCCGCGATCATGGTGACGCAGCAGAGCCATTATGTGCGTCACCGGCGCGATTGCTGGTCCTATGTCTCGGCGAATTGTCCGGTGATGGCGGTGAAGCAAAAGATTCTCGCCCACGAGTACGAAGAGATCATCAAGGACGACTTTTCCGACTATGGTCATTTGCATTTGATTATTCGCCAGGGCGCGTCAGTGGGACTCAGCGCCGAGGAAATCATTCACTCCAAACCGCTGCCGACGACGATGACCGTGCTCTACGCCTGGGGCTGGATGACGCGGATGAAGCCGTGGACCGAGAGTCTGGCGGCGATGACCATCACCGAGTGGTGCAACGACGACCGGCTGCTCGGCGACCTTGGCGGCGGCCAGTCGACGCGCATGGCGAAAAAATGGATGGACGAGATGGGCTTCACTTGGAAGCAGATTCCCAATCTTCAGGCGCATAGCCAAGCCGACGAGAAGCATAGCGACATGTTTTTGCCGTTTCTCGCCGAATACGCCACCGGCGAGAAGGAAGCCGCGGCGATCCAAGCGGCGCAGGAGTCGTTGGACTTGAACGTGATCTTCCGCGAAGGCATTGCGCGGGCGCAGGAGAAGATTGACTTGAAGTAATCGTGAAGTTTTGGAGTGATGGATAGACCGGAAGATCTCTCACTCCGTTCGAGATGACAGAGTTTCGTCTAAGCTGTCATTTCGAGCGCAGCGAGAAATCTTTGATGTGAGGGCAGCGGGAGCGTATTGAAAATTCTTAACTCGGAGGCAAGCACATGAGTCTTTGGCCGAAAGTCCGTGAAGAGTTGAACAGCATCGTCAACAAACATTTCGAGACGCCGGAGTATATACAGCTGTTTTCCGTCAAGCTGACGCCGGCGCGGCAGAAAGTGTGGGATCTGCATTATCCGCATTACATCAAAAGCCGGCGCGACTGCTGGGGCGCGGCGGCGGTGAAGGCGCCGCTCGACGTCAAACGGGCGATCTGGGAGCATGAGAAAGACGAATTGATCTTCGACAAGCGCATGGGTTCGGCGCATTTGACCGACGAACAGATGGCGGCGGCAACGGCGGAAGCGAATCTGCTCCCTGGTGTGCGTGCCGCGCTGATGGCGTGGATGTATCTGGCGACGACTCGACCGTGGATCGAGTCGTTGACGGTCAACCACATCACCGAGCGAAAAAACAATCCGGCGATCGTCAAAGGCGGCGGTTTCACGGCGCGCTTCGCGCACAAGCGCGTCGCCGATCAGGGCGGCAGCATCGAAAAACTCGACATCAATACCAAGGTTCATATGGTCGCCGACGAAGATCACTCCGATATGTTCGAGCCGATCTACGATCGTCATATTAACGACGAGCGCACCGCCCAGGCGGTGATCCGCTCGGCGCTGGACAGCCTCGCCATCGACCGCGCCTATCGCAGTGCGCTGGCGGTTGGCATGGCGCGCATCGAGGAGTCGGCGGCGGCGTAGCGCGCGCTTCGCGCGGTTCAAGGTTTTCGAAATCCGCGTTGCATTAATGGCGCTTTGACGGTCTTTACCTCTTTCCCCCACGACGCGGAGGACTGAGGTCGCAGTGATTCGGCGTATGAGCCGCAACCCGTTCAGGCTGGTTCATTCTTCATCATGAACAAGCGGGAAGTTACATAACCAGCTATCGTATGCAGAGAAAGAAATGGCATGGAAATCAAGTATGGACTGATCAGCTCCGATTCGCATGGCCAGCTCGGCAGAGACGCCTATCTGAGTAGGATGTCGAAAGCACAATGGGGCGAGCGGATCCCCCATGTCATTGAGATACGCGATGACAAGTACAAATTTCCGGTCGAGCGCTGGGTAGTGAACGGCGAAATTCAAGGCTCCAATGTTTGCAACTGTCCGACGGCAATGCCCGATCGTAGTTACTACCCCCAGCGTTGGGAGGAAGTGCCGCCGGAGGTATATGAGCCGGGACAGCGGCTCAAAGCCTTGGATCGGGACCGCATCGATGCCGAAGTTCTGTTTCCCAATGGCCCGGGAGGTACTTTCTTTTACGACGATGCTGATTTCGAGCTCGCGTGCGTGCGTGCCTACAACGATGCTTTAGCCGAGTTTCGGCAGGTCAGCGACCGCTTTATTCCGCTCGCGGCTATTCCTTTCATGAGCCCGATGGAAACAATCGTTGCCGAAGTGGAGCGCGCGGTTCGCATAGGACATCTGGGTATCAACATGCTCGGCGATCCGAGCGTCGGGCTCACGGGATTGAAAAACCTCGGCGATTCATCCTGGGCACCGCTTTGGTCGGTCTGCCAAGAACTCGGCATCGGTGTGCACCTGCACGCGTCTGCGGGTCTGGCCGGGAAATTGTCGCTGCCGCAATGGCAAGGTTATAGTCGTCGTCAGGCCCACTGTGTCTCGACATTGCGTAACTTCTG
>DASSGE010000303.1:0-2351 GCA_035693605.1 Binatia bacterium | reverse complement strand
ACTGCGTACCGGTATACATCAGAGCGGTGTGCAGATTTTGTATCTGCCGATCCCCAATGCGATTAAGGGCAAGGTAAAAGTTTTCCTCGACGTGACAGTCGAGCGGTTAGCGGACGGGATGGCCGCGGTAATTATTCTCGTATGCTCGTTCGCCCTGGCTGGAAACCCGGTTACGTTCGTGGGTTATTTTTCCATCGCTCTTGTGGCCATCTGGTTCGCCCTCGTCTCTCGCGCGCATGCGGGTTACGTTGACGCCCTGCGCCGCAGTGTGACTTACCACGAAGTCTCGTTTGACACCGCGCGGATCGATTTTGCCGACGAGGGGACGATGAACACCGTGCTGGCTACTCTAGATGAACGAGATGAGGCATCGGTTCTTTTCGCTCTGGACCTTGCGGAGAACTTCGAGCCGCGCAAGGCGGTGGCGCATTTGCCGCGCGATCTGCTGCGCCATCCCTCAGCAGAAGTGCGCCGGCGCGCTCTGTCGCTGGTGGCCGCTTCTCTGGAGCCCAACGCCTTGGCGGCGGTATTCGAAGTGCTCACGTCCGAGAGCGTTCAGATGCGCTCGGAAGCGATTCAGACGCTCGCCTCAGTAATGAAAATCGGCGCGGTGCCATTCGTTCGGCCGCTGCTGCAAAGCCCACAAGCACAAACGCGCCGCGCCGCCATTCAATTGTTGTTGCGCAGCGGCGATGACGCTGCGCGGCACGAGGCATTAGCAGCGTTTCAGGATATGGTCGAAACGCGCGGCTCCGACGGAGAAAACACCCGCGTCGAGGCGGCTCGTCTAATGGGGGAGTCGGTGGAACCTGAGTTCTCCGGCTATCTTAGTCAATTGATCAAGACGGACGAGTCTCCGGCAGTGGTCGGCGCGGCGCTGGCGTCTGCGGCTAAAGGTAAATATCCCGGACTGATTGCGGACGCGATCACTAAGCTGGGCAATCACGTGCCCCTGGCTGCCGCGCGTGAGGCCTTAGCCGAGTATGGCGATATAGCCGTAACAGCGTTGAGAAATTCGCTTTTCGACAACCGGATCGCCCGCGATATTCGCCTCAATATTCCTCGAACTCTCAGTAAAATCCATTCACAGTCGGCGATGAACGCAATTTTGGCTGGATTGCTCGAAGAGGACCGTTCGCTCCGTTTCCAGTCGATTCTTGCTCTGGAAGAGATGGCCCGCCGCTTCCCAACTCTCCGGGTCGATCGCGAGATCGTCGAAAGCGCTATTGTCTCGGACGCGATGCTCTACGCTCAAAGGTTCGCTATTTTCTTTGTTCTTTTTGCCGATGTCGAGCAATCATCGGTCGGACGCACATCGCTGTTGCGGCAGGCGCTTCTCGATAGCATGGAGCGCGTACGGGAGCGGACAATTTGGCTGCTGTCTCTCATCTATCCATCCAAAGATATTCGAGGGATTTGGAGCGCTCTCAATTCTGCAGATTCAGCTAAGCAAGCCAACGCTGTCGAGCTCCTCGATAATCTGCTGACAGGAGACGTCAAGCGATATATCTTTCCTTTTTACGGCGATACGCTTGAACCTGAGCGCTTCAGAATGTCTCTCGAATTCCTTGGCTGGACCAGTCTCGATGCCACGACCGCGCTCCGAATGCTTTTTGAACAAGAGGATACTTGGCTGACGGCCGCAAGCATTTGGGAAATCGACATCAGAGGACTCACGGGGTTTCGTGATAAGATCGCGCAGTTCGTGAATTCACGGAATGATGTATTGCGTGAAACTGCGGAGCTCGTGCTTCAACGGATCCAGAATTGATCATGGAACGAAAAAAGCTTGCTACCATAGAAAAAGTTATTTTCCTTAAATCCGTGGATATTTTCAGTCACGCCACCATAGAGGAACTTGGCCGGATCGCCGCTCTAACCGAGGAGGTCAGCTTCGAGCCCGGAGAGACGGTCTTTCGAAAAGGCGAGCCCACTGACGCAATCTATCTGATATTATCGGGCCGCGCCGTGATCGATGATGACGGGCGCACAGTTCGCGAGGCGACGGAAAAACAAGCCCTTGGGACTGTGGCCGCGCTCGATCGAAATCCCGCTCTTCATACCGTAAAGGCGATGGACGCGGTCTACGCTCTCAAACTCAATGCTCAAGACTTCGACGACATCCTGGCAGTTGATTTCGAGTTGGTGCGGGCGGTCTTTCACGCACTCTGCCAAATCATCCGCTCCGGAAGGTAAAGCTCTGCGCGGGTCAACTCGACTCGAAAGATCCACTCCATAAGTTGACCAGGTCTCGGAATTAAGCTGGATCGGGTCAGTTTCGCATTCTTGCCATTGCGATGGAGCATTCTTTTCACTTCTAAGAAGTTCGGCTCGATTTTTTCGCCAAAACT
>DASSGE010000302.1:0-3899 GCA_035693605.1 Binatia bacterium | reverse complement strand
AGCGCGCGTCTCGGCATCAAGTTCCCGGTAGTGCCAAACAATAACCGCTACGGCGTCTGGGCATGGCCGAGATTGCGGTGGTCGACAAGAAAGGAATAATCCGCTACAGCCATATTGGTGAGGGCGCCTACGACAAAACCGAGTCGACGATCAAACAATTGATCGGTGAATAGCCGCGCGCAGTATTTAGGAGGAGATTTCATGCTCATTAAAAAGCCGGCCGATATCAAAGCGGCGGAAATTACGCCCAAAGAACTCTACATGAACCGGCGCCAGTTCATGCTCTCGGCCTCCGCCCTGGCGCTTGGCAGCGAAGCGATTCTCGGCGGCATAGGCCTCGGCAACGGCTTCGGAAATGCCTATGGCGCCGAGAAGCTGGCCAACGTCAAGAAGAGCTCGTTCAGCACCAACGAAAAACTCAACTCGCTAAAAGAAATCACCAACTACAATAATTTCTACGAACTCGGCACCGACAAAGAAGATCCGGCGGCAAACGCCAAGTACCTCACGACGCGGCCGTGGACCGTCTCAGTCGAGGGTGAAATCAAAAAGGCCAAGACCTACGACATCGAAGAGCTGATCAAATTGGCGCCGCTCGAAGAACGCATCTATCGCCTGCGTTGCGTTGAAGCCTGGTCGATGGTTATTCCTTGGGTGGGCTTTCCATTAAATTCGCTGATCAAATTGGCCGAGCCCACCGGCAACGCCAAGTTCATCCAGTTCGTCACCCTCAACGATCCCAAACGGCTTCCCGGCCAACGACTGCCGACCTTGGAATGGCCCTACGTCGAGGGCTTGCGTATGGATGAAGCGATGCACCCGCTGACGATTCTCTCGGTGGGTCTCTATGGTGAGGTCTTGCCGGCGCAGAACGGGGCGCCGATTCGACTCGTCGTGCCGTGGAAGTATGGCTTCAAGAGCATAAAATCCATCGTCAAAGTCCGCTTCGTCGAGAAACAGCCGGCCGCTTCCTGGAACATGATGCAACCGCAAGAATACGGCTTTTATTCTAATGTGAATCCCGAAGTCGATCATCCACGCTGGACGCAGGCTACCGAACGGCGCATCGGCGAATTCCGCCGGCGCAAAACTCTTATGTTTAACGGCTACGCCGACCAGGTGGCGAGCTTGTATAAAGGCATGGACCTGAAAAAATTCTACTAAGACAATTGAGAATGGTGTCGGCGCGCGCGGAGATTTCGGTAATAAGCCGTTCCGGCATTGTCAATTTTCAATTGTCCCTTATCAATTCCTCCCAATGCTTGCCTATCTTAAACCGATTCTCTTCACCGCCTGCCTGGTGCCGCTCGGCCAGCTCGGCTTTAAGTATTACAGCGACGATCTCACAGCCAATCCGATCGAGTATATAACCCGCTTCACCGGCTCCTGGGCACTGCTGATTTTGCTCGCCAGCCTGGCGGTCACGCCTCTGCGCAAGCTCACCGGCTGGAACGAGCTGATCAAATTGCGCCGCATGCTCGGCTTGTTCGCGTTTTTTTATGCCGCGCTGCACTTCACCACCTACATGGTGCTCGACCTGTTTTTCGATTTCGCCGCCATCGGCAAAGATATCTTGAAGCGCCCCTACATCACCGTCGGCTTCACCGCCCTGGTGTTGATGATCCCGCTGGCGCTCACCTCGAACGCAGCGATGATCCGCCGCCTCGGCAAGCGTTGGCAACAACTCCACTACCTCGTCTACGTCATCGCGATCCTCGGCGTGGTGCACTTCTATTGGCTGGTCAAAGCCGATATCCGTCGCCCCGTGCAATACGGCGCGGCCCTGGCCTTGCTGTTGGGATTCCGACTGGCAGTTAAACTGCAATCGTCGTCGAGGAGTTCGGCTTCGAGTCGTGCAAAACGGCCGATCCGAACTACGGTTTGAACGGACCCCGGACTAGATCCGGGGGATTGAACGGCTGGAACGATCGGAACCCAGAGTCGTTTACCCCTGCTTTTTTATGCCGAGCTTATCTATGCGCGAGCGCAAGGTGCTGGGATTGATGCCGAGCAGCTCCGCCGCGCCTTTTTTGCCGTGGATCACCCATCGGGTTTCGGCTAAAGCGCGCATGATGTGATTACGCTCGTTATTCTCCAATGTATCGATGGCTGACGCTTGCACCATCGCGGTGTCGCTACGCAGCATCGATTCATCTATGTGCACCACCGGTCCGCGCGCCAGCACCACCGCACGCTCGATGACATTTTGCAGCTCGCGAATGTTGCCCGGCCAGCTGTAGCGAATCAGGCTGTCCATCGATTTTTGCGCGACGCCGCGCACTTCTTTGCCGAGTTTCTTGGCAAAACGGCTCAAGAAAAAACTCACCAGCAAGGGTATATCGCCCTTGCGCTCGCGCAGCGCCGGCGCTTCAAGGGGAAAAACGTTCAGCCGATAGTATAAGTCGGCGCGGAAACTCCCCTTGTCTACGACCTGGTTCAGATCGCGATTGGTGGCGGCGATCACACGGACGTCGACTTTCATCGTCTTGCTGCTGCCGACCCGCTCAAACTCGCCCTCTTGCAATACCCGCAACAGTTTCACTTGGGTATCGAGCGGCAGCTCGGTGACTTCGTCGAGAAAGATCGTCCCGCCATGGGCCAGCTCGAACCGGCCAATGCGTTGCTGCAATGCACCTGTAAAGGCTCCCTTTTCGTGTCCGAACAACTCGCTTTCGACCAAGCCGGACGGAATCGAGCCGCAGTTTACTTTCACCAGGGCGCGATCTTTGCGCTTGCTGCGATCATGCACCGCGCGCGCCAACAACTCCTTGCCGGTACCGGTCTCGCCGCAGATCAACACCGAGGCTTGCGTGGGCGCCACCTGTTCGACTTTGCGCAGCAGCTCGCGAACCTTTTCGCTTTGGCCAATGATCTCTTCGAAGTTGTGCTCGGTCTTGATCTCTTCCTGTAAGTAAACCGTCTCGGCCTCGAAGCGCGCTTTCAAAGCCGCGGTCTCTTCGTGAAGTTGCATATTCTCGATGGCAATGGCGATCTGATTGGCCACCTCCATGAGAAACTGAGCGTCGGCTGCGGCGTACTGATTCCGCGTCAAGCTGCCGACGGTGATGGCGCCAAGCGATTTGCCATGGACGACCAGAGGCAGCACACAAATAGAGCGAAAACCATGGCCGTAAGCGCGCTCCTCGGAAGCGCTGCGGCGCGCGGTTTCGAGATCACTGCACAGAACCGCTCGTTGGCTCTGAAACGCTTGCCCCGCGGGACTATCATCGAGCTTCAGCTGACGTCCGATCGGCGAATAGTCCGCGCGCTGATAAGGCCCGGAGCAGGCCACAATGCGCAAGCAGCCAGCGGCCGGATCGTAGAGGGAAAGCGCCAACCGGTCGAAGCAGATCACCTTGCTGAGCGAGTCGCAGGCCACCGCCAGGAGCTCATCCCGGGTCAGCTTGGTGACAATTGCATTATTGACAGCGAGCAGAGTCTGCCGGCGCGCTGCGGTCGCCGCGATCTCCCGATTGAGCGCGGCGATTTCTTCGTAGGAGTTGACGTTCTCGATGGCAAGCGCGATTTGATTGGCGACTTGTTCGATAAACTCACGGCGTAAATGACGATAAGCCTCTTTGTCCGACGCCATGAAAAACAGCGCGCCCTGGTTGCGCCCGCCGCTGGCCAGCGCGATCGCGCACAGTGATTCCATGCCTTCGGCGCTCATAATTTCGTAGGTGACCGGAAAGCGATCGCGCAACTCATCGCGGCAGCCGGCGATTAAACAGCGACGCGTCTGCAGCACCCAATCACAGGCGGTTCCGGCCGCCGGTAAGATAGTCGGCTCGGTCGGCGCGCCGGCAGGCGAGCCGCTGTAAAGAATATGCCCTTGGAGGCGATCACCCTCGAGAGGAATTTCGATGCCGAAGCGCTCTGTCGGCACGATGGTCTTCAAG
>DASSGE010000301.1:0-5301 GCA_035693605.1 Binatia bacterium | reverse complement strand
ATCCGCTTGACGACCGTGAAACTCGCGCGTACAGGTATCGGCAACCCCGCAGCGGGTAGCGGTTCTGGGATAGTCATTGAATTACTCCACGGAATTACTCCACGGCCAACACTGGCGCCGGCGGCAAGCATGCGGAACGATTATGGGCTTTGCTACGGCGCGGCTTACGGCGAGAGAGTAGGAAGGAGCAGGCGCGTCGTCAAGATCTCTACCTTGTGATAATCGCGATCGACCGCGACCTTGACTTTACTTCGCCGAATCCCGTATTTTCGCCCGACCGCTGAGACCAAGATGACACAGAGAAACGAGGGTCGCACAAATGGTTAGAAGGATTTACAGATTCGCGAGATTTCGCTTTGTGCTGGACGTTGCCGGATACGCGCTCGTGCTTGCGCTCAACTCGGCGGCGATCGCCGCTGAGACGCCGCGGGCGGGCGGGGAGTTGGTCTTCGCCGTCGGCGAAACCCCACCGTCCTACGACGGACACCGCGAAACTACGTTCGGTATGCTTCATCCGGTGGCGCCACATTACAGCACCTTACTGCGTTTCGATCCGCAGAACTATCCGAAGATTGTCGGGGACGTCGCCGAGAGCTGGACGTCATCGCGCGACGGCTTGACGGTTACCTTCAAGATTCGCAAGGGCATCAAGTTTCATGATGGTTCAGCGCTTAACGCTCAGGACATCAAAGCGACCTACGACAAAATTATCTTCCCCGCGGAAGGGGTAGCTAGCGCGCGTAAGGCGTTGTACGCGATGGTCGACAAGATTGAAGCGCCGGATGACGTGACGGTGATTTTTAAGCTCAAGCATATTTCAGCTTCTTTTCTCGCCAACCTGGCTTCGCCGTGGAACTTCATTTACAGCGCGGCTAAGCTCAAACAAGATCCGCGTTGGTACGAAAAAAATGTCATGGGCTCCGGCCCCTTCATTTTTGTCGAGCACGTCGCCGGTTCGCACTGGGTCGGCAAGAAAAATACCAACTACTTCCTGCCCGGCCGACCCTATCTGGATGGTTTCAGGGCGGTGTTCATTCGCGACACCGCGCCGCGGGTGGCGGCGGTGCGCAGCGGTCAGGCGATGGTGGAGTTTCGTGGCTTCAATCCGGCGGCGCGTGACGACATCGTCAAATCGCTCGGCAACAAGGCGGTGATCCAAGAAAGTCCCTGGGCGTGCAATATTTTAGTTGCTATCAACAACGAGAAGAAACCATTCAGCGATCCGCGCGTGCGGCGCGCTCTGACACTGGCAATCGATCGTAACGAAGCTTCGAAGGCGCTGGCGCAGATCTCGGTGATGAAATATATCGGCGGGGTGTTTCGGCCGGGATCGGATTTCGCAACTCCGCCGGCCGAGCTCGGCAAGCTGCCCGGGTTCTCCGCCAACATCACGGGAGCGCGCGCTGAGGCCAAGCGTTTGCTCAAAGAGGCGGGCGTCGCGGACGGCTTCTCGTTTGTGCTTAAGAACCGTAATGTCAAGGAGCCCTATGAAGTCAGCGGGGTTTATTTAGTCGACCAGTGGCGCAAGATCGGTCTCAATGTAACGCACCAACCGCTCGAGGGCGGGCCCTACTTCAACGATTTACGCCAGGGCAATTTCGAAGCGGGCGTCGACTTCGATTGTGAATTCATGGACGAACCGGATCTTTATCTGCTCAAGTACTTGAGCAGCGACAAAAGTCCGGTGAATTACTCGCGCTACAAGGATCCGACCCTTGACGAACTGTACGAGCGGCAGAGCCGCATGCTCGATTTGAAGGATCGATTGCCGATCATCCGGCAGATGGAAAAGCGCGCGATCGGCGATCAGGCGTATCAATTTCCGCTGCTCTGGTGGCAGCGAGTGATCCCGCACAACAGCCGGCTCAAGGGGTGGAAGATCGGGCCGAGTCACTACGTCAACCAAGACCTGCGCGATGTCTGGTTAGGGCAGTGAGTGAAGATAAAAGTTTAAAGGTCAAAGAAAAAAGTTGGCCGAGGATCGATGATTGAGGATCGAAAATAGTTGATCGACGATGCCGCAGTCAATCGTGCGCTCCATTCTCCACCCTCGACCCGGTAGAAAATGAGCCGATACATTTTCAAGCGTCTGCTGCTGATGATCCCGACGTTGTTCGGCGTCGCGCTGCTGGTATTTTTTCTCTTGCGCGTAGCCCCTGGGGATATTGTCGAACTCAAGTATGCCGGCAGCGGCACGTTTGCGCCCAAGGAGGCGCTCGATCGCGAGCGCGCCCAGTTGGGCCTCGATCGACCGTTAGCGCAGCAGTTCGTTAGCTGGATTTCCGGCATCGCGCGTTTCGACTTCGGGATTTCGATGTGGACTGGACGGCCGATCACCGAGGAGATCAAGATCCGTTTGGAACTCAGTGTGCAGCTGGCTCTGATGGCGACGTTGGTGGCGGTGTTGATCGCGATTCCCGCCGGCACGCTGGCAGCGCTCAAGCAAGATACTTGGATCGATTATCTCGTGCGCATTGTTTCGATCGGCGGCTTGGCGCTGCCGTCGTTTTGGCTTGGCATTGTGATCATTCTCGGCTTCCTGATCGTTTTCAAATGGATGCCGCCCCTGACTTTTACCTCCTTTTGGATCGATCCATGGGCTAACCTCACGCAGATGATTTGGCCCGCGTTGGCGGTTGGCTACCGCTACTCGGCGATGGCGACCCGTATGACCCGATCCGCGGTTCTCGAAGTGCTGCGCGAAGATTACGTGCGCACGGCGCGAGCCAAGGGCCTAATGGAACGCGTTGTGGTGATCAAGCACGCTCTGCGTAACGCGCTGTTGCCGGTGGTCACCGTAATCGGTCTTGAATTCGCCTTTTTGATCGGCGGATTGGTCGTCACCGAACAAGTGTTTAACTTGAACGGCATTGGCATGTTGTTCGTCGAGTCGATTACCCACCGCGATTACACCATGACTCAAGCCTTGGTGTTGCTGGTATCGTTCGCTTTTATTTTCATGAACCTGTTGGTCGACCTGCTTTACGCCTACCTCGATCCGCGGATTCATTATCAATGAGTCCTCGCCAGTGATCCACAACCCAGCTGCCACCGCATTGCGCCTGTTCATTACGCGGCGCTCCTTGGGCGCCGCCGGCGCGCTGATTGTCGTTCTGATGGCGCTGGCGGCGCTCTTGGCCAATTGGCTCGCTCCCTACGATCCGTTAGAAAATGATTTCAGCGCGATGCTACAGGCGCCAGGGTGGCGTCATTGGCTCGGCACCGATTCCTTCGGCCGCGATGTCCTTTCACGCATACTTTACGGTGCGCGCACGGCGTTATGGATCGGTTTCTGTTCATCTATTATCGGCACGACCACAGGGACGATCCTCGGCGTGTCCAGCGCTTATTTCGGCGGACGAGTCGATTTGTCGATGCAGCGATTGATGGATATCCTTTTATCGTTTCCGTTGATTGTGTTGGCTTTGGTCGTCGTGGCGATTATGGGCTCGGGGATCTGGAACGTAATTTTCGCGATTGCCGTGCCGATGGTGCCGCGCGCCGCCTTAGTGGTGCGCAGCAGCGCGCTGGCACTGCGCCAGATGCTGTTCGTCGAAGCGGCATTGACGCTGGGTTCGAGCCATTGGCGCATTATCTTCCGCCATATGCTGCCCAATGTCATGGCGCCTTATTTGATCATGCTGACCGCGTTCTTGGGCCAGGCGATCCTGCTCGAAGCTTCCCTGTCATTTCTCGGTTTGGGTGTTGCGGAACCGACGGCAGCGTGGGGCTTGATGCTGCGCGGCGCCGCGGTGGACTTTGCAGAACGGGCGCCTTGGATGGCGCTGTTTCCGGGCATGGCGATCAGTCTGGCCGTCTTTGCCTTCAACGTTTTCGGCGATTCGCTGCGCGATGCGCTCGATCCAAAGTTGCGTCTGCTCTAGCGGTGCGGCAGGTTGGATTTACCGCCCTGGCGAATCTGGATCGGGTCGATGAAGCCGCCGCGGTTGCTGGTCGCGTCGTTGCCGCTTGTAGAGTTCGAAGTCGTGGCATATTTCGGGCTACGTTTGATCGTTGGTGTCGCGCTATACGATGACCAGCCGATGTGGGAGATGCTTCAAATAGGATGAGTGACAGCAGTTAGTCACTAGCATCGCCCGCTACAGTGTGAAGCGGTTCGCCCAGGATATCGGCGACACTCCCGATTAAAAAGCCCGGTTCCGATGGGTCGGTTCTCTTGACCCCGACTGTCTGGGGTCATACAAATGCCGGACAGTGTAGAGATTATCTTTCCGGGAGGCGATGCGATCATGGATAATTCTGCGGGTGCTATAAAGCTCCAGCGCGCCGGCAATGAGTTGGGTGCCAAGACGACCTATCAATTATTTCTCGAACGCGAGGGCGTGCCGGCCATAGGCGGATTTCACATTGAAGACATCAATCACGTCGATCTGGGTCCTTGGCCTCGGGTTGGCGGGCGCGGAGTTTATCTCAATCTCGAAGGCTCGGAAGGGGTTAACAACTGCTATATATGCGAAATCGCGCCGGGCAAATCGCTCGAACCGCAGAAGCATATGTTCGAGGCGTTGCTTTATGTCGTCAGCGGTCATGGCGCGACGACGATCTGGCAGGATAACGGCAAAAAGCAAACCTTCGAATGGGGCGAAGGTTCGCTATTCTCCCCGCCACTCAATACCTGGTATCAACACTTCAACGGCCAAGGTGACAAACCGGTGCGGCTGCTGGCCATGACCAACGCCCCGACGGTGCTCAACCTCTATCACAATATCGATTTCGTCTTTAATTGCGATTACCGTTTCGCTGATCGCTATGCCGGCGAAGATGATTTCTTCAACGGCCAAGCGAAAATACCCGGCGAAGGATTTCACGATACCAATTTTATCCGCGACGTGCGCAGCTACGAACTGCCCGAGCGCAGCGATCGTGGCGCCGGCGGCAAGATGTTGATGATCGAGATGTCGAACAACGTCATGTCGGCGCATATCTCGCAGTTTCCCGTCGGGACGTACAAAAAGGCCCATCGCCATGGCGCGGGGGCGCATGTGATTATCCTTAAGGGCGAAGGCTTCTCGGTGATGTGGAAAGAAGGCGACGATATCAAGCGCTATAACTGGCGTGCCGGCAGCTTGATGGTGCCGCCTGAGCGCTGGTTTCACCAACACTTCAACGTTGGCGGCGAACCCGCGCGCTACCTGGCGCTAAAGCCGTTCAGTAGCCGCAAATTTCCCGGTTTGCGCAAACAGTGGGGCACTTCGGAAAGCGTCAAGCTTGGCGGCGATCAGATCGAATACGAGGATGAGGATCCGCGCATTCGCGCCATGTTCGACGAGGAGCTTGGCA
>DASSGE010000300.1:0-3703 GCA_035693605.1 Binatia bacterium | reverse complement strand
CCGTGACAAAATAATACTTCAAAAAAAATGGCGCGCCCCAGCGCCGCTCCAAATCGCAGCCAAACATCCACAATGCCAGCATGTTGAAGAGCAGATGAAACAGTCCACCGTGGAGAAACTGGTAGGTGAACAGCTGCCAGAGATAAAACTGGTTGAGCACCATATGCGGCACCAGGCCGAAATATTGGCTCAGCCGATAATCCAGACCGACGCCAATGACGGTCTGCACGACGAACACTGCAATGTTGGCGATCAGCAGATACTTCACCGCCGGCGTCATACTGCCGCCGCCGAAACTCATCTGTCGGGTTTGGTATTGCATTTCACTGGAGTTTAACGGTTATTGCGGCCGGTTAAAAGCAAGGCCTCACCGCCGGGTCGATTATCTGAAAGAGACAGCGGGATCTCATGCAGTTGGGCGTAAAGTGAAATCTCCCGGCGCAGGATTTGTATTGAAATTTTGTGGTGGTTGCGTCAATTGCGGCAAACTAATCCGTGTCTTCGTTCTGACGGCGATATAGATCACGCCCTTACTCTGCATCCTCGTGTATTATTTTAAAGCGGAAAATTTCCGCGGCTCGCGAAAATGTGCGACTATGCGAACCGGTCATCCGCCCAAATAAGCCTGGCGCACCAAGTCGTTGCCGGCCAATTCGCTCGCCTTGCCTTCGAGAATCACAGAGCCGGTCTCCAGCACATAGCCGCGATGGGATATCGCCAGCGCCATGGCGGCGTTCTGCTCGACCAGAAGTACCGTGACGCCAGCCTTGTTGATCGCGCGAATATTTTCGAGAATTTGCTCGACGATTTTTGGCGCGAGTCCCATGGACGGCTCGTCGAGCAAGAGCAACTTCGGCTTGGTCATCAGCGCGCGACCGATTGCAAGCATCTGCTGCTCGCCGCCCGACAGGGTACCGGCAGATTGTTTTTGCCGTTCCTTTAATCGTGGAAACATCTGGAAAACAAAATCCAACTCGGCGCCGAGACTACCTTTCGCCCGCGTGTAGCCGCCGATCTGAAGATTTTCCAGCACGGTGAAGCGTGGAAAGACTTTTCTGCCTTCCGGTACATGGGCGACGCCGCGCCTGACAATTTCGTGAGGTTCGACGGCGCCGAGTGTTTCGCCTGCCAACGTTACCGAACCCTGGCGCGGCCGAAGTAAACCTGAAAGTGTTTTTAACGTCGTAGTTTTACCGGCACCGTTGCCGCCAAGCAGCGTCACCAACTCACCCGGTGCGACGTTGAAAGACACCCCTTTGAGGGCATGAATCGCGTCGTAATAGACGTGGATGGCGTCAACTGCGAGCATTTTTCAACCAATCGCCGGTTCCGAGATAGGCTTCAATGACCCGCGGATCTTGGCGTACTTCGTCGGGAAGACCCTCGGCGATTTTTTCGCCGTAGTCGAGCACGTGGACACGGTGCGACACTCCCATGACGACGCGCATGTTATGTTCGATCAGTAGAATGGCCTTGACATAGCGCCCGATGATTTCTTTGAACAGCGTCATCAAGGACTGGGCTTCGCTGGTGTTCATACCAGCAGTCGGTTCATCAAGTAGGAGCAACTGTGGCGCCGCCGCCAACGCGCGGGCGATCTCCAAGCGACGTTGTTCGCCATAGGAAAGTTGCTGCGCCCATTGGTTTTCCCTGCCGCCGAGTCCGGTGAGCTCGATCAGCTCCTGGGCGCGCCGGCGCGCCGCGTTTTCGCGCGCGTAAAAATTTTTTGTTGCCAGGAATATATCCGCCAAATTGGTGCCGAGACGCGCATGCATGCCGACCAACACGTTATCGAGCACGCTCATATGCGAAAATAGCCGGATGTTCTGAAACGTCCGGCTGATCCCGGCGCCGGCAATCGACTCGGGTCTAAGGCCCACCAATGAACGATCTTGGAAACGAATCTCCCCCTGGTCCGGGCGGTAAATCCCGGTCAACGTGTTGAACAGCGTCGTTTTTCCGGCGCCGTTGGGCCCTATGAGCGATGCGATCATACCCTCTTCGATCGTCATGCTGACGAGCGACAGCGCTTGCAAGCCGCCGAAACGTTTGGAGACATCACGTAGTTCGAGCAGTGCCATGGTTAGACGACTTGCGGTACTGGCCAGGCCGATGCAGAGTTCTCCCGCCCAGGCACCAAGACAACAGGTGGCGTGCCAGAGCCCGTCATCCGGAGCGGAGGCGAAGGATCTAAGACGGATTTCTCCCGTCGGTCGAAATGACAACGCTTCAAACCTTTGCAACTTTGCGCCGTTGCCGACGTCATTTCTTATTCTCTTGTTTCGACGGCAAGATTCCCTGCGGACGAAAAATCATCATCACGATCAAGATCAAACCGAAGACCATTCGCTCATACTTGGCCGGCTCGAATTGTGCCGGCAGGTTCGCCAGCGATAAATCGCCGAGCAGCGGGATCGACAGCACCGTGCCGGACTGACGCAGGCCGTTTAGCCACAATGATAAACCTTTGAGTAATTGCAAGTTGAGTATGGTGACGCCGGTGGCGCCGAGGATGGCGCCGGGCACCGATCCCATGCCGCCAAGGATAACCATGGCAAGCACGCCGATGGATTCCATGAAGGTAAAGCTCTCGGGGTTTATAAACACCTGCTTAGCGGCGAACAGCACACCCACAGCGGAAGCGAACGAGGCGCCGACGGCGAAACCGAGCAGTTTCATGCGCACCACGGGAACACCCATCGCCGAGGCCGCGATTTCGTCTTCGCGGATCGCTTTCCAGGCACGGCCCACACGCGAGTTCTCCAATCGCTGGGTAACCAGAATGATGACAAAAACCAGCAGCAAAACGAGAAAGTAAAAATACAGTGGGTAGAGCGCGGCATCGCTAACCCCGATGCCGAAGAATTCCAATATCGGTTTGAAGAACAGCGGCGGCTTAGAGATCGGCGCGATTCCTTTTGGCCCGTTGGTGAGATTGATCGGCTTGTCCAAGTTATTGACCAACGCGCGCACCACTTCGGCGAAACCGAGCGTGACAATCGCTAGATAATCGCCGCGTAGCCGGAGCACCGGCAAGCCTAAAAGCACGCCGGTCAGCGCGCCGACAGCGATGCTCAGAACCAAAAACACGAAGAACCAATTGGGCGATAATGGGAACCATCCGCCGCCGATGAATTGGTTCGCCTGTGGCGAGCCAAACACCGCCCACAGATAGGCGCCGATTGCATAGAAGGCGACAAAGCCAAGATTGAGCAAACCGACGAAGCCGACAACGATGTTGAGTCCGAGAGCAAGAGCAACGAAGATGCCGATCTGTATCGCGATCTCGAGGTAATAAGCGTTAGAGAAACCCAAGACCGGCAGCATCACCAGCAATACCAACGCGCCGAAACAACTTTTCACTCGGCCGCTCACCGGTGCGTAATAAAGCAGCAATAGCGAGCCCTCGACCAGCAAAAAAGCCAGCACCGACTGAGGGAAAAGATAGGCAAGCGCGCCGCTAACTGCGATATAAACTAGACAGAGACCAGCGATCGCCAAAGACCGGTTCACGCCTTGCTCTCCCGGACAGCCTCGCCGAGCAGGCCTTTCGGGCGAAAGATTAAGATCACGATCAACACGACAAAGGCCACTACGTCTTTGTACTCGGCGCCGAAGGCGCCGTCGGTGAGCAGCGACAGATATGATGCGGCGAAGGCTTCCAGCAAGCCGAGCAGCATGCCGCCAACCATGGCGCCGGGGA
>DASSGE010000299.1:0-2430 GCA_035693605.1 Binatia bacterium | reverse complement strand
CACCGCCGCATATCAAAGTGGAATTCGTCGAAGGCAATCGCAAGCTCGAAGAACTGTTGGTCGAAGGCAAAGTCGACGCCGAAGTCGAGCCTGACCTGCCGCAGCGCTGGATTCGCGGCGATGGCACCGTCGAGCGATTGTTTCCGGAGTTCGAGAAGGAAGAACGCGCGTATTACAAAAAGACCGGCATCTTCCCGATCATGCATCCGGTAGTGATCAAGAAAGAGATCCTCGACCGCGACCCATGGGTAGCGACCAGCTTATATGAAGCATTGCTTGCGTCACGCAAAGCCTACAATGAATTCATGGAACAGCCGCATCGGCTGAGCTTCGCCTGGGGCCGCTCGTATCTCGAAGAAGAACGAAAGTTTTTCGGCAAGGACCCGTTCTACCAGGGGTTCAAAGAGAACTATAACGATGTCGAGAATTTGATTAAATTCGCCGGCCAGCAAGGCATGCTCGGGCGGAATTTGACTGTTGAAGAATTGTTTACGGAGAATACTAGAACCACTTAAGGTCGATTTTCGGAATGTTTGAAATCCCTCGCCTTTAGGCAAAGGGAAGTTTTGTCATGCCGGCGAAGGCCGGCATCCATCTTCACTAATTGTGCTGCAAGGCCAAAATAACCTGGATTCCGGCCTGCGCCGGAATGACGAACGGGAGGACACTATGACGGATTACAGAATCATCGACGCCGACGGACATGTGATGGAGCTTGACTCCGAACTGCGCGAATTTATCGGCGCGCCTTACAACGATCTCGAGTGGCATCACAGCTACTCATTCTGGCCCGGTCTCACGATGGATGGGTTCCTGCGCTCGCTGCGCAAAAAGGGCGGCTGGGCCGGCGGCGGCACCGGGCCCAATGCCCAGGACTGGCTGCGCTTCCTCGACATCAACAAGATCGAGATGACGGTTCTGTATCCGACTCAGGGATTGACCCATGGCGCGATCCAGGATCACGACTGGGCGATCTGCATGGCCAGAGCCTACAACGACTGGCTTTACAATAAGTTCATGGCGGTGAGCCCGCGCTTGGTCGGTGTCGCGCTGTTGCCGATTCAAGATATCGGCGAAGCCGTCAAGGAACTGCGCCGCGCGGTCACGGATCTGGGCATGGTCGGCGCCGTATTGCCGGCAGTCGCACCTGGTGGGCGCCTCTACAGCGGCCCGGAGTTTTATCCGCTCTGGGAAGAAGCGCAGAAACTCGACGTGCCGGTGTCGACCCACGGCGGTTTGAGCATGCCGTCCCTCGGTTTGGATGCCGTCAACAACTTTACCATTGGCCACACGTTGGAACATCCGTTTGCGCAGATTCGGCAATTCACCGCGTTGATGTTCGAAGGCGTCTTCGAGCTATTCCCCAACTTTAAATTCGGCTGCATCGAGTGCGGGGTCGGTTGGGTGCCCTATATGATGGACCGCATGGACGAAGAGCAAGAACGCAAAGGCCACTATTCGCCGCGCTGCAAATTGAAACCGAGTGAGTACGTCAAGAAGGGCAATATTTACTTCGCCGTCGAAGTCGAAGAATCGGCACTGCCCCTGGCCGCGCAAGTCGCCAACGACAACGCGCTCATCTGGGCGTCGGATTACCCGCATGAGCGCGACCAGCGCGACTTCAGCCAGGACATTCCGAACTTGATCAGTCGCAAAGACGTCAGCGACGAGCTCAAACGCAAGATTTTCTGGGACAACCCGCTGCGCTTCTACCCGCGTTTAAAAGCTCGCGTGGAGAAGAGCGAAAAGAAAGCGGTGGCTTAACACTGAAAAACACTTTCACCACGAACAACACGTAATCACGAAGGGTTCGGAAAATTGATCTTCCGAAATCTCGTGGTGTTCGTGTCTTTCGTGGTGAATATCTTTTCTCATCCTTTTTCTTGCGGCCAAGTCTCCCAATCCGAAGTTCCTACTTTGTGATCTTTGTCCCCTTTGTGGTTAAACTCTCTTAATGAAAGTCGCGGCTGGTCACATTCGCGGGTTTCAATTCTACTCTCGGCTTCCATAAGCTCTCCGCTACTAGATGCACGACGCCGTCTTCGACTTGCAGTTTGCCGGTGATGCCGAGAAAGCTCACTGTCTTCGCCAGCACCGCATAGCGCTGGAAAACGCTTTCCCACACCACCGCATTGACGAAGCCGGTTTCGTCCTCCAGTGTCATGAACACCACGCCGCCGGCGGTGCCCGGCCGCTGCCGGCAGATCACCAAACCGGCGTAACGAATGGTTGCGCCGTTTTGCATCGTCGCCACAGTGCTCGCATCGGGCATGCCCTGACGGATTAAATCCCGGCGCAGCGGCTCCAGCGGATGACGCCGCGCACTGTGCGCTGTGCGCCGATAATCCCAGCCGACTTCTTCGAAGTCGCTCAAGGGATCGAATTCCGGGTTGACCTCGTGCACCGACATTTTCAGCGATTGAGAGCGTG
>DASSGE010000298.1:0-12603 GCA_035693605.1 Binatia bacterium | reverse complement strand
CCATGGCCGAAGCTACCACCAGGCATTTCCACTCGCAACGATTTACCTACCCAAACACGGAACGCGTCGTAGAGACGACGCCACATTAGAGCTGGCAGGCCCGCCACATGACGAAATTCAGACGCACCGCATGGATTTTGGCCGCGAAAGCGCGTTTAACTTGACAATTAGCCGACCCTCCGGTAGCTGTCCGGGAAGTATTACATCGCGCATCCCATGACTATCGACATCCACGCCCACTTCGTTCCTGCGGAAAGCTTAAAAGTCGCCAGCGAGATCGGCAAACGCCATGGTCTGAAACTCGGCAGAAACGAGCTTGGGCGCGAGATCGTGACCCGCGATGGCAAACCGTTTCTGACCCAACTTAAAGCGGAATTTTCCGACCTCGACTTGCGACTGGCGATCATGGACAGTCAGGGAGTCGACACTCAGGCGCTGTCGCCGGCGAGCACCTATTTCTTTTACTGGATGGCCGCGGAAGAAGCGTTGGAATATGCCCGCTGGCTCAACGACCGGCTGGCTGAGGCCGTGGCGCAACACCCCACGCGCTTGCTCGCCCTTGGCTCCGTACCGATGCAGGACAGCGCCAAGGCGGTGAGCGAGCTCGAACGTGCGGTGACAAAATTGGCATTGCGTGGCGTCGAGATCGCGACCAACGTCAACGGCCGTTACTTCGACGACCCGATGTTTAATCCGTTCTGGGAAGCGGCCCAAGCATTAGACGCGCTGATCTTCGTGCATCCGAATCAGGTGGTCGGCGCCGATCGCATGAAAGATTTTAACCTCGCCAATCTGATCGGCAATCCGACCGACACTTCGCTGGCCTTTGCCAAGCTGATTTTCAGCGGCGTGCTGGAACGCTATCCGAACTTGCGGTTTTTATTAGCCCATGCCGGCGGGTTCTTACCCTATACTTGGGGCAGATTGGATCGCGGCTATCGGATTCAAGACCCGGTGACAGCGAAAATATCCAAGCCGCCTGGAGAATATCTGAAGCTCCTCTACTTCGACACGATTACACACAGCGCCATGGCATTGGAGTATTTAGTCGCCAACTTCGGCGCCGATCGCGTCGTGTTGGGTAGCGATTATCCCTACGATATGGGTGATCCTGAACCGGTGGAATCCCTGCGCAGAGCTCGAATCGACCGCTCTAGCGTGGAACAGATTGCCAGCGGCAACGCTTGTAAACTATTAAAAATCAGCAGTTAGTTACAGCAAATTAGATCCGGAGGAGCCATGCGATTTGTTACATTTTCGCGCAAGAATCAGCAGCGTATCGGCCTGATGGGGCCGCAAGATCAGATCATCGATTTGGCCGAAGTCAATCGGCGCTATCTCAAAGGCGGCAATGCGCCGTTCTTGGCGAGCATGCAAGCCTTTATTGAAGCAGGCGGTAAGGCTATCCAGGTGGCGCGCATGGCGGAAAAGTATGTCACCGGGAAAAGTCCCGACGAGCAGAGAAAACTTATCGCTGCCGGCGCCTTGGTCAAACCGACCCAAGCCAAGATCATCTCGCCGATCCCGACCCCGAAAAAGAACTGCGTCATGCTCGGCATCAACTACCGCGAGCATGTCGACGAAGGAGCCCGGGCACGCCAACTGGAAATCAAATATCCCGACTATCCGGTCTTCTTCACCAAACCTGCCACCTCGGTCATTGGCCAGCACGGCAAAGTCATCAAACACAAGGTCACCGACAAGCTTGATTGGGAAGTCGAGCTCGCCTTAATTATTGGCAAAAAAGGCCGCGACATTCCCAAGGCCAAGGCCTACGACTACGTGTTTGGCTACACGATCTGTCTTGACATGACGGCCCGGGAGCTACAGCGAATCCATGGGCAATGGTTCAAAGGCAAAGCCCTCGACACCCTCTGCCCCCTTGGTCCTTGGATAGTTCACAAAAGCGCGATGCCCGATCCTCAACAAGTCCGCCTCATCTGCCGAGTCAACGGCCAAGTCATGCAGGACGGCAATACTCGTGACATGATTTTTGACATTCCGACGATCATCGAATCGCTATCCGGCGGTATGACGTTGGAACCGGGGGATATTATCAGCACCGGTACTCCTTCCGGCGTCGGCTTCGCTCGGGTACCGCCCGTATTCTTAAACCCCGGCGACAAGGTCGAAGGAGAAATCGAAGGCATCGGCAGCCTGCACGTCGACATCGTTGCGCCATGAGATCGCCAACTCTCCGATCATCTTTTTAACTCGTATCTCGTTGGCCGGAGTTTGACTTCCGGCTCTTGCTCATCGGCCAATGGTGGTTACCAACTCTTCTATCAATCAAATTGATCCTTTGGCTGTACGAATTTGACTTGGCAACCGTGCTTTGTTAAGGGTGCTCTCGTTGCTAGGGGTGTCTGCGATCGTCAGACTGAGAGCCTGAAACAGGTAACCCTTTGAACCTGATCCGGGTCGAACCGGCGTAGGGAAGCGTAAAAGTCAAAGTTCCGCCGATTCAGCTGCGGCGCAACTCGCTTGAAACCGTATTCCCTGACCACCGCTCCGTGGTCTGCGTGAATGCGGTTTTTTATTGCCATGAAGTTAAAAATTAACGGCGAAGACCGGGAAGTCGACGACGGACTGACGCTTACCGCGCTGCTGAATTCATTGCAGATTCGGCCCGCGCGCGTCGTGGTCGAACGCAACCGGGAAATCGTCCCGCGCGAAAGCTATCACGCGACTTTGATAAATGACGGCGATACTCTAGAAATCGTCCACTTCGTGGGCGGAGGATGAACATGGAAGATTTGTTTGAACTAGCCGGACAAAAGTTTCGTTCGCGGCTCATCGTCGGTACTGGCAAATACAAAGATTTCGCCGAGACCAAGAAAGCCATCGAAGCCTCTGGCGCCGAGATCGTCACCGTGGCGGTGCGCCGGGTTAATATTACCGATCCGAGCAAGGAAAATTTGCTCGATTATCTCGATCCAAAAAAATACACCATCCTGCCCAATACCGCCGGCTGCTACACCGCCGACGATGCCGTGCGCACCTGCCGGCTCGCCCGCGAAGCCGGTGTCGGCAAACTCGTTAAGCTCGAAGTGATCGGCGATGACCGAACGCTATTTCCTGAAGTGCCGGCAACTCTCGAGGCTGCCAAAATTCTGGTCAAAGAGGGCTTTCTCGTCCTGCCCTACATTAACGACGATCCGATTACGGCAAAAAAACTCGAAGACATTGGTTGCGCCGCAGTGATGCCGTTAGCAGCCCCCATTGGCTCCGGCCTGGGCATCAGAAACCCTTACAACATCAGAATTATTTTGGAACATGCCAAAGTGCCCGTGATTGTTGATGCGGGCGTCGGCACGGCCTCGGACGCAGCAGTTGCTATGGAAATGGGCTGTGCCGGCGTCTTAATGAACACTGCAATCGCCAGTGCTAAAGATCCAATCTTAATGGCCGAGGCGATGCGTCAAGGCGTTGAAGCAGGTCGCAAAGCGTATCTGGCCGGTCGCATCCCAAAAAAACTCTACGCCACGGCTTCAAGTCCGCTGGATGGGATGCTCGGTTAAGCCACTCAAGTGCCACAGCCAAATTTCGATCTCTATCTTATTACCGATCGTAAACTTACGCAGGGCCGCGATCTTATCTGGGTGCTTGAGAAAGCTCTTGAAGGTGGTGTAAACGCGATCCAACTGCGCGAGAAGGACCTAAGCGGCAGGGAACTATTTAACCTAGCGGAACAGGTCAACCGGCTCTGTCAGCGATATCAAGCCCAACTATTCATCAATGATCGAGTCGATGTCGCCCTAGCCGTCGAGGCCACGGGAGTACATTTAGGCGAATTCTCCATGCCTGTGTTGGCAGCCCGTTCACTTCTTGGCGCGCGCCGCAGCATCGGCGTTTCTGTCCATTCGTTGGAAGGCGCCCGAAGAGCAGTCCAACACGGCGCCGACTTTATCGTGTTTGGACCGGTTTACTTCACACCATCCAAAGCTGATCTCGGCGCCCCGCAAGGACTAAATGCGTTGCAACTAATAGTAGAAAATATTTCGCTAGCAGTTTATGCTATCGGCGGAATTAAGGCGAAAAATTTGCTGGAGACTAAGTCTGCGGGCATCCGCGGGGTTGCTTTGATCTCAGCAATCATGAGCGCCGAAGATCCCACATTCGCAGCCAAGGAAATATTAACGCTTTTAAGGAGGTAAGCTTTTGCAGCAAATTTCTCAGGACATATTGATCTATATTCAGTCCAATCCAGTCCTGAGCTTAGTGATCGCTTTTATCGCCGGCTTTCTCGCAACGCGAATAGTCGCAGCCGATCGACGACCGGGCGTGTTAGGATTCACCATCATCGGCGTATTTGGTTTGTTCATTGGACATTTCATGATAGCTTACTATGAGTATACCGAATACCTGGACAGTCTACTCGAGTTGCGTGTAATTGCGGACATGATCGCTGCCTTTATCGGCTCATTCGTAATTGCCGGCATTATTCACTTCGTTAGACCCACATAAGCCACCCTAGCTCAGTTGGTAGAGCAACTGATTCGTAATCAGTAGGTCGCCAGTTCGATTCTGGCGGGTGGCTCCATATTTTCTATATATTTACATCGTCGTCCGTTGGTCGACGAGAACTATCACAGCAGCTTCAACGCGTTGCAGAATAGCTCGAGTACCCGGTGATTTTGTCGATGCCGTTCGATGTTAAGCCCGACGAATTACTTCGTGCCGCTAAAAAATTGATGCTCGACAATCACGTCCGAGTCTCTAAATCGACGGCGATTTGCAAGAATCTCTCATGGGCCCCCGCGCCCATTTCTTTGAGCTCGTGATTCTCGAATTCTTGCAGCAGCCGCTTCTGTTCATCCGCCGGAATCACTTCATCGGCCATGCGAAAGAGAACTTCGTCTTCCTTTTGAATATGTTCGCGCAACAGCCGCAAATACTGCCCGGCGCTGTCGAACAGCCCGGCCTCGGCGCTGTCATCGCCCGCCTCAACGCGCGCCAGCCCGTCCATCATCGCCCGCACCAGAGATCGGCCTTCCTCATGCTCCAGCAGCATCATGCCGACCGGGCCGCCCTCCGTCGGAATCCCGTGCGCCTCCAACGCCGGAAATAGCACCTGCTCTTCCTTGCAGTGGTGACACTGGTCGGCAAAGTGGCGGATGAAGTCGAGAGCTTTTTGCCAACGCTGCAAGTTTTGCCGCGCGGGAGCGAGTGTCAACCGTTGCACGGCGTCGAGCACGCGCTCGATGATCCGGTGCTCGTCGCTGAGAATTTGCGTCGGCTTTTCTGCTTGGTGGCCGATGCCCTGGAACTGTTCCATAACTGGCTCTCCTCTCCATTGGTTTTGCTAAAGCAGGCGTGTGGCATCATTCTCGACCTGTTGTCGCCGTTTAGCCGTGGACCCACGGTTTCTCCATGACGCCGGCTGATAGACGCAAAACGGATCGCTGGCCCAGATGTCCCCGGTAAGCGCAAACGCCCGGGCCCGGCTGCCGCCGCAGATATTTTTGAACTCACATTGGCCGCACTTGCCCTTGAGCTCCGAGGAGTCGCGCACGCGCCGGAATACCGGCGAGTCGCGGTAGATGTCCGCCAATGTCTGAGACCGGAGATTGCCGCCGACGAGGTTGAGAAAGCCACTTGGCTGAACATCTCCCTGGTGCGAGATAAACAGAATTCCCTTGCCGTCGTTTACGCCGAGCGGCGCACGCACAATGCGCGTCGCGGACGCCGGCGGCGCAACATCCGTCGGCGTCGAATGTTGCCGTTCGACCTTGGCGAGCAGGTCGGCGACGGGAATGGCCAGTTCGGCGGCGCGTCGCTGCAACAGCACGCGCCGGTAGTGATAACCTTCCCGTGGCGTGACATCGAAGGGCGCTGACTTGGCGAGATCATAAAGCCAGTGAAACAGCGCCTCCAACTGCCGCCCATTGAGATTGAGCCGGCGTAGCTCCGGCCGCGCCGCCCGCCCCACGGCGATCAGGAGAAACAGCGCCCAGAGTTTGATGCCGCGCGCGCCGATGATTTCAGCGATCGCGCCAAGATCGTTCAGCACATGGCGCGTCACGGTGCTGTGAATCTGGGTCTCCAAGCCATAGTCGCGGCACCAGTCGAGGATCTGCAGCGTGCGCTCGAACGATCCGGCAACGCCGCGAAAGGCGTCATGGCTTGCGCTATCCTTGCCGTCAAGGCTGACGGCGAGACGAACGAGCCCGGCCTCGGCGAAACGGCGCACCGCATCGCGCGTAATCAACCGCGTAGCCGATGGCGTCATCGCCACGCGCAGGCCTTCGCCGCGCCCGTAAGCTATAACGTCAAAGATATCGGCGCGCTTCGCCGGATCACCGCCGGTTAAAATCAATAGCGGATACGGCTGGCCAAAAGCTTTGATGTCGCTAACCAGCTTCTGAAACTCGGCAAAAGAAAGTTCTCCCGCGCTCCTCCGCGGATTCGCTTCGGCGCGGCAGTGCACGCAGGCGAGATCGCAGGCGCGGGTCGTCTCCCACACCGCTGTAAAAGGTCGTTGATTGAAGTCCACTAGTCCTTTTTCTCAGCATGTTGCATGCCACGCACGCGGTTAAGGAAACAAGCCGATAGCAAGGTCAATAGCGAAACCCGAGCGAGAAATTATTGGACTTGGGAAAACAACCTGGCGAACTTCTTGTTTTCTAGAACCGATCGACTTTTCGACATCCCATGCATGCTCAGCTCCGATGGTCATTGCCGGCCAAGATGACAACCTACTATTCAGCTTCAGCTGCGGCGATATCGCTAGCAGATCGAACGCGTTGATCCGGCACGAGATCAACCTGCGCCAATTTCTGTTCGGAAAATAACGGGGGCTTGTCGCGAAAAATAGAAATGGCGAAGAGATTTTCTTATTTACAGAAAAGCGCCGCGCACGGCGTCCTAAATAACCGGGCGAACAGCCCTGTTGTTGCGTGGTATGGCGATTGCGTAGCGATCGTCTCAAAGGACTAAAATTATCCGTTGACTCCGACAACATGAAACTTGGCAAAGAAAGTCGCTACGCGATCGAGGGACTTGTGGTCTTAGCCAAGAAGCCATTGGGCACGACCATGCATCTGCAAGATATTGCAGCGGCGGCAGGAGTTCCGTCCAACTTTCTGGCGAAGATATTCCAAAAGCTCGGCAGGGCGAACATCCTCACGTCCTCCCGCGGGGCGGTTCGCGGGTACGCCATCGCCCGTCGCCCAAACGCCATCACGATGAAGGATGTTTTTGCTGCCGTCGAGGGCAGCGATGTCTTCGATCGCTGCATTTTTTGGCGCGAGCGCTGCGCCGATGTTTCTCCCTGCCCGATGCATTCCGAGTGGAAACAGATCCGCCAAGCCCTCGCCAGGCGGATGCAGGGAATAAGCTTGGCGGACTTAGCGGGAAAAAAACGTTGAAGCGCATTTGATCGATCCGATAACAATCGGGGAGGGACCCTGAGATGAAATTGTTTTTTGCTTCGATGATCGCGGCGGTTGTCGTTTTAAGCGGCCTCGCAGTCATCAAATCCGCCGAAGTGAAATCACCGCCGGTTTCCTCCCAACTTCTTGCCACGGGCAAGCAGCTCTATGGCCAGCAGTGCGCCGCTTGCCACGGCACCACCGGCCGAGGCGACGGCGAAGCGGCCTATCTCTTGTATCCCAAGCCTCGCGATTTCGTTGCCGCCAGGTACCGTCTGGTTTCCACTTGGGAGCGCGTCCCGACCGATCAAGATCTCTACGACACCATCACTCGCGGCATGCCGGGTTCGGCAATGCCGTCTTGGGGACACCTGACGCCCGAGCAACGCTGGGGCTTGGTCCACTACATCAAATCGCTGGCCGAGAAACCGCTGGTGACCAAAGCGCCGAAAGCTCCCAACGCCGAAGGCAGCGGCGGTGAGGGAGTCATTCAACCACCGCCGCAAGTGCCCTTCGATAGCGCGGCTAGAACGCGAGCCTTGGAACTGTACAAAGAAGCCTGCGCTTCTTGTCACGGCGCGACGGCAAGAGGCGACGGCACGGAGAAGCAGGTCGACGAAGAAGGTTATCCAACCCGTCCGCGCGATCTCACCGCCGGCATTTTCAAAGGCAACCACGATCCGCTTTCGCTCTATCGTCATATCGTCGCCGGCATTCCGGGAAGTCCGATGCCGATGAGCGATTGGGCCTGGGGTAGCGACGCCTGGCATTTGGTCAACTACGTGCGCTCGCTTTCCAGCGACACACAGCGTGCGCGTGTCGAGATGAAAAAATTCAACATTCAGGCGGCGCGCGTGAAAACTCTTCCCGATCATCCCGAATCCGGTATCTGGCGCAGCGCGCCACCGGTCAACTTGCATCTGATGCCGCTATGGTGGCGCAGCGAAAGACCGGAAGAAGTAACCGTGCGAGCCATACACGATGGCAAAGATCTCGCGATTCTAATGGTCTGGCGCGATGACACCAACGACCAGGCTGCGCTGCGTCCGCAGGATTTTCGCGACGCCGCGGCAATTCAATTTTCATTGACCGCAAACCCACCGTTCTTCGCCATGGGCGCCACCGGAGCGCCGGTTAACATCTGGATGTGGAAGTCCGAACGGCAAGCCGATCTGGACGTTGCCTATCAGGACATCGAGAGAGCCTATCCGAATATCGGCATCGATTCGTATCCCAATTCGATGCGCTCCGCCGTCGAACAACCGTCTCGAAACGCTTTGACGTTGCAATCGGATCCGACCTTCGTCACCGGCTGGGGGGCAGGAAATATCGTCTCCGATCCGCAGCGAAAAAGTGCGGTGGAAGATCTTGCGGCCCAAGGATTCGGCACGCTGCAAGCCAGACCGAGGATCGAACAAAAGATCGACGCCCGGGGAGTCTACGGACAAGGCTCCTATGAAGTGATGTTCCGGCGAACGTTGTCGCCTACCGGCGCAGGTGCCATCGCGCTGCGACCGGGCTCCACCGTGCCGATCGCGTTTGCCGTCTGGAACGGCAGCGCCGGAGATCGCGACGGTAAGAAATCGGTGACCATATGGCAGGATCTAGAGATTGCGAAATGAATACCGTTCCGTTCGTTCAAAATGTTCAAGCCGTTCAACGCCCTCCTTCATCCTCCCCCGCAAGGCGGGGGAGGAAAGAGGTGGGCGCTTGAGCGATTGGAACCACTGGAACGATTGGAACGCGAGCGATCATAGGAGCGAGCAAAATGAACGACGACGAAGCCAGAGAGATGATGCATGTAACACGCCGCGATTTTCTCAAGTGGATGGGCATCGGCAGCGGCGCAGCGGCCATCGCTGCCGGTTCGTTGCACTATTTCAGACCTGCGGACGCCGGCGACAATCCCCTCGCCCGCTCGATCAATCGAGAATGGGAAAAGATTTACCGCGATCAATATAAATACGACGGCGCCTTTGACTGGGTCTGCTCGCCCAACGACACCCATGCCTGCCGGGTGCGCGCTTACGTGCGCAACGGCATAGTCACCCGCATGGGTAGCACCTACGATTACCAAAACTACGCCGACCTCTACGGCAACAAGGCGACCGTCAATTGGAATCCGCGCCAGTGCGCCAAGGGCTACACCTTTCATCGGGTCATCTATGGACCCTATCGGCTGCGCCATCCGATCGTGCGCAAAGGTTGGAAGGATTGGGCCGATGCCGGCTTTCCCGAACTGACGCCGGAGAACAAGAGCCGATACATGTTCGACGCCCGCGGCCAAGACGAGTTCGTGCAGATTTCCTGGCCGGACGCCTTCGATGCCATCGCCAAAGCCCTGGTCGCCATCAGCACGCGCTACAGCGGCGAGGCGGGGAAAAAACTGCTCCTCGCCCAAGGTTACCAACCCGAAATGGTCGATGAGATGGGCGGCGCCGGCACGCGGACCATCAAAATGCGCGGCGGCATGGGGCTGCTCGGCGTGATCGGCAAGTACGGCATGTATCGTTTGAATAATTCGCTCGCGCTGCTCGATGCCAAAGTTCGCGGCGTCGGTCCCGATAAAGCCCGTGCCGGGCGTAATTTTTCCAACTATACCTGGCATGGCGATCAAGCGCCGGGCCATCCCTGGGTGCACGGCCTGCAGGCGTCGGAGTGCGACTTCAACGACCTGCGTTTTTCCAAACTCATCATTATGGACGGCAAGAACCTAGTCGAAAACAAGCTCACCGACTCGCACTGGTTCATCGAGTGCATGGAGCGCGGCGCGAAGATCGTCGTGATCGCGCCGGAATACGGCCCGCCTTCGACCAAAGCCGACTACTGGATTCCGATTCGGCCGCAGACCGACGCCGCGCTTTGGCTCGGCGTTACCAAACTGATGATCGACAAGAAATGGTACGACGAACGCTTCGTCAAAGGCTTCACCGACTTTCCGCTGCTGGTGCGCACAGACAATTTGAAGCGGCTGCGCGCCCAGGAAATTGTTGCCGATTACAAAACCACTCTCGCGGCCGACGGCCCGTCGATGAAAGTGCAGGGCCTCACCGCCCAACAGCACGCCCAACTCGGAGACTTCGTGATCTGGGACAGCAAGAAGAACGCGCCGGCGGCGGTCACCCGCGACGACGTCGGCGCCACCATGACGAAAAAAGGACTGGATCCGGCGCTCACCGGAACATTCAAGGTCAAATTGGTCGATGGCAACGAGATAGAAGTCGCGACGCTTTGGACGCTTTATCAAACCCATCTGAAGGACTACGACATCGACACGGTCGCCGACATCACCCAGGCGCCGAAGGCGATGATCGAGCAGCTCGCCCAGGATATCGCGACCATGAAGCCGGTGGCGATTCATCAAGGCGAGGGCATCAACCACTGGTTCCACGCCACGGAGATGAACCGCGCGTCATACTTGCCGCTCATGCTGACGGGCAACATCGGCCAGCCCGGCGCCGGCTGCCACACCTGGGCGGGCAACTACAAAGCGGCGCTGTTTCAAGGCTCCCCTTGGAGCGGGCCTGGCTTCAAGGGCTGGGTGGCGGAAGATCCGTTCAAGATCAATCTCGATCCGAAGGCTCACGGCAAAGAGATCCATGCTCATGCCTACACCAAGGACGAAGAGCCTGCCTACTGGAACCATGGCGACCTCGCTTTGATCGTCAACACGCCGAAATTTGGCCGCAAGAATTTTACCGGCAAAACCCACATGCCGACACCGACCAAAGCCCTGCTCTTCAATAACGTGAACCTGATCAACAATGCCAAGTGGGCCTACGGCATGATCAAGAACGTCAACCCGAATGTCGAAATGATCGTTTCGATGGACATTCAGATGACCGCGTCCATCGAGTATGCGGACCTCGCGCTGCCGGCAAATTCATGGCTCGAGTTCGAAGGATTGGAGATCACGGCGAGTTGCTCGAATCCGTTCCTGCAAATTTGGAAGGGCGGCCTTCCGCCGGTCTTCGATAGCAAAGACGATCTCGACATCATCGCCGGCATCGCCAATGCGCTGGCCGGCGCCACCGGCGAGAAGCGGTTCCGCGATTACTTTGCCTTTGCCGCCGCCGACAAACGGGGTGTTTACATCCAGCGGCTGCTCGATACCTGCACCACAACGGCCGGCTACAAGCTCGCCGATATCATGGCCGGCAAATACGGCCCTCCGGGCGGCTGCTTGCTCAACTTCCGCACCTATCCGCGCATCCCCTTCTACGAGCAAGTGCACGACAACGAGCCGTTCTTAACCGACACCGGACGCATGCACGCCTACGCCGATGTGCCCGAGGCGATCGAGTATGGCGAGAACTTCATCGTCCATCGCGAGGGACCGGAAGCGACGCCCTATCTGCCCAACGTCATCGTCAGCTCGAACCCCTTCGTCCGTCCGAACGATTACGGTATTCCCCCTGGCGCCGAGCATTGGGATGAGCGCACCGTGCGCAACGTCAAACTGCCCTGGGCCGAGGTCAAGAAGACGCAAAACTTCCTCTGGCAAAGAGGCTATCAATTCTATTGCCTGACTCCGAAGTCGCGTCACAGCGTTCATTCCTCGTGGGCCAACGTCGATTGGCATCTAATCTGGAACTCGAACTTTGGCGATCCCTACCGGATCGACAAGCGTCTCCCCAATGTGAGCGAGCATCAGCTCCACCTCAATCCCGCGGCCGCTCGCGATCTCGGCATTAAGGACGGCGATTATGTCTATGTGGACGCGAACCCTGCGGATCGACCCTACCTGGGGGTCACCCCATCGGATCCATTTTACAAGGTGAGCCGGCTGATGCTGCGAGTGACTTACAACTCAGCGTATCCCTATCACGTGGTCATGATGAAACATGGCTCGTTCATCGCGACGGAGAAGACCGTCAAAGCGCAGCAGACCCGCCCGGATGGACTCAGCCTGACCGACGAAGGATATATTTCGAACTTCCGTTTCGGCTCCCAACAATCGGTGACGCGCAACTGGCACATGCCGATGCACCAGACCGACACCTTGTTTCACAAAGCCAAGACGGCCATGTCCTTTATCTTCGGCGGCGAGGCCGATAACCATGCGGTCAATACTGTCCCCAAGGAATGCCTGGTGCGCGTGACCAAGGCCGAAGACGGAGGTTTGGGGGGCAAAGGCGCATGGAAAGGTGGCGCGGATGGGATGTCGCCCGACGCTGAGAGTAACGTGATGAAACGATATCTCGACGGTGGCTTCCTCGGTGGCGCCGCC
>DASSGE010000297.1:0-8159 GCA_035693605.1 Binatia bacterium | reverse complement strand
CGGCTGGCGCCGACGCCGGTATCGACGGCGACGGCGCTGGTATCGAGAATTTCACAACGCACCTCTTCCACCGACACTTGCAGCTCATTGGCGGCAATCTGGCGCATCGCTGTATAGGTGCCGGCTCCCTGATCGACCATCGCCGTCGACACGGTTATTGCACCCCCTGCGTCGACCGCCACGAATGCATGGCCTTCACCGCCCAACGGCAGCCACTGCGCCATCGCCAAGCCGCGGCCGACATGTTTTCGTCTCGGCTTCGTGTAACCGGACGCCGCGAGTGCCTGCGCCAGCGTTTCGTCGCTCTTGATATGGGGAATTGCATGACCGATGGGCGAAACATCGCCGTCATGCATGAGATTTTTCCGGCGAAAGGCGATCGGGTCCATGCCCAGCCGCCGCGCCACCAGATCCATCTGCGATTCGTTGGCGAAGAAACCTTGCGGTTCGCCGGGCGCGCGCATATGGCCGCAGGGAATCTTGTTGGTGTAAACGATCTTCTCGTTGATATGCACGTTGGGAATTTTATACGGGCCCGCCGCTTCCTTCGGACCGACCAGGTAGCCTTGCGGCTTGAACGCGCCATAGGCGCCGCTGTCATAGACATAGTCCATGCGATGCGCCACGAGCCGGCCGTCCGTCTTCACGCCGGTCTTCACTTGGATCACCGCCGCATGGCGTGGGTTGCCGGCGCTAAGCTCCTCCGCATAATCCATCACCATCTTCACCGGCCGGCCGCTTTTGAGCGAGAGCAAATAGCACACGGGCACATCCATGAAATCGCCCTTGCCGCCGAAGCAGCCGCCGATGTAACAGGGGCGCATGAGAAAACCGGCCACCGGCCGGCGCAACGCGGTCGCGACTTGCTCGCGCAACGCAAAGGGCACCTTCGAACAAGCCCAGACATCCGCACCACCGTCGCGGCGCGCTTGCACGACGCAAGAATGGGGCTCGATGTAGGCCTGGTGCATCGGTTGGGTAGTGAAAATATTTTCAATGACCAGATCGGCATCACGGAACCCCGTTTCGATGTCTCCCTTGGTCCAGGTCATATCGACAAACACATTGCTCGGCGTTTTTATTTCGTGCAGCAAGCCTCGATAGCTTTGCACATGGGGATGCAGCAAGGTTGCACCGGGCTGAACGGCTTCCAGCGGATCGAGCAGCGGTGTCAGCTCTTCATACTCGACATCGATCAACTCCGCCGCCGCCTGAGCGATCTCTTCGTTCTCCGCCGCGACCACCGCAACTTTTTCGCCGATGAAGCGCACGGCCTCATCCGCAAGCACTGGCATATCGTAGATTTTGCGCCCGATGAGTTGGCCTTTGACATCGGCGCCGGTCACTACCGCATGAACGCCCGCCAGGGCCGACGCTTTGCGGGTATCTATGTTTTTAATTCGCCCGTAAGCGATCGGGCTGCGCAGCGCCTTGGCCCAGAGCATGTTGGGCAGCACCACGTCGGTCGCATAGATCGCTGCGCCGGAAACTTTTTCACCGCCCTCGGATCTGGTCGTAGGGATACCGATGATTTTCTTGTGTTTGGGATGGGTCATGTTCGATGAATTGCGCGAGCTAACAGTGAGTCAATAAGACCCGGGCCTTTCATTTCAATAAAGTACCCAGCACCAGCCTCCCAGCCTTTCGCCTCGTCGAAGACTGTGTCGCACTGTCATTCCGAGGTGAAGCCGAGGAATCTCTTCTTCGTCTGCGGCTGAAAACACGATAACCGTCGCTCGACTCGGGTGAAAAATATGAGACATTTTGCGCCTTTCGACACAGCCTCTCGAGCCGGAAAGGAACCGAAGGTTCGCCTGAACGACTCGGCTTTCATGAATAACGAGTCGACCAGTTTGCTTAGCCTCGTCCCCGGAAGATCGCCTTGCCTTCGGTCCGCTCCAGATAGCGGACGAACTGATATTTGTTTTCCAGCAGGTCGACATTCGTCCGTTCGATCTTGCGATGACCGCGGCTCTCGTCGACCTTGGCGACGACGAATCTCAAACCAGCATCGCCGATCGCTCCGGCAGCTTCGCGCTTGAACGACGCAAGATCGCGCACGGTCACTGAATGTTCGATGCCGGCGCTGCGCGCCATGCCGGCTAAATCGGTCTTGCCCGCTGTGGCGGTGGGTTCGCTGATCTTGGTGCCGCTGTACGCCTGATTGTCGAAGACAAACACGGCTAGATTCGCCGGATTCATATTGGCGACCGTCGGCAGGTTGAATAGCGACAACAGCAAGCTGCCGTCGGATTCGAGGACGATGACTTTTCTTTTCGGCAGCGCCAGCGCCAACCCCAATCCCACCGCCAGCGCGTTGCCCATGGAACCGAGCAACAGATTGCCGTCATGCTTGGATAAGTGTCCCCACTCAACCCGCTGACCGCTAAGCGAAGTAACGACCAGCTGATCGGTAATCAGCGGAGCTAACTGCTCCAAACACTCATAACGCTGCATCATCGGAACCTAAGCATTAATCTCCGCGTGATAACGACTACGAACGCGCCCCACGATCACGACATCAACCGGGCGTCTCGCCCATCTCCTTGAGAATCTCGCGCACCAGGCTGAAGTCGAAGACTTCGCCGAGGGCCACGTCGCGCTTCAGATCGATGTTGAGCTTAGTGCTGTCGATAACCTTCTCCAGAGCATCGCGCGGCGCTAAAAGATTGCGGGTGAAATTGCTTGCGGTGGCGGCGTAGGCCTGCTCGGCGACGTTGGCCGGCGTGCGGCTCCACTTCTGCAAGATGTCGATGGCGCCTTTGCGATCGTCGAGGATAAAACGATTGGCCCTTAGCAAAGCGCGCAGCACCCGCTTCACTTCGGCGCGACTGTTGCGCAGTTTTTGCTCGTGCAAGCCGACGCCGTTCACCGGAAACAGCAGCACGTCCCGGGTCCGCACCAAACTCTTGAAGCCGCGCGCTTCCGCCAATTGGTCTGACGGCGGCGACACCACCGCGGCATCGACGAGCCCGGACTCCAACTGCGCCAACCGGCCCGAGCTGCTGCCGGCGGCGATGAACTGAACGTCTTTCTGCGGGTTGAGCTTGAAATGCTCCACCGTCAGGCGCGCGAGGATATCGGTGGCCGAGCCGAAGGAGCTGATGGCGATCTTGCGGCCCTTGAGATCGATGAAGCGCGTGAGCTTCGGATTTGCGACAAACACATGATTGGGCCGCTCGATGAGAATCCCGGCCACTTTGATCGGCAATCCGCGCAAATTCCCCGTCACTACCGACTGTAAGATCAGGTTGTAATCGACGTTGCCGCTAGCCAACGCCGCGATGGATACGTTGGCGGTGATTTGCACCAGCTCCGCGTCCAATCCTTCCTCTTTAAAGTAGCCTTTGAATTTGGCCACACCGCCGCTCAAAAACGACATATCGGGATTGGAGACCGCAATGTTGATTTTCTGTGCGTAGGCCGCATTATGAAACATCAAAGCAGCGACGAAGATAAGTCCGATTCGTAGAACTACGTTGGCGAAATCAATTCTCATTGTTTATTCGAACTCCCCACTCCCGACTCCACATATTCATCCCTCATCAGTCAAATCGTAAACTCACCGGTAAACAGCAGCGCCACCGGCTGCTTCAACCCATGCATTAGCCGCACCGCGTTCTTGATATCGGTCTCGATATTCGCGGCATCTTTGACGATCTCGTATTGGATTCCCAGCGCCTTGAGCTGCGGCACCGTATGGGTGCCGTAATGCGAGTAAAGAAAGGTGCTGCGCTGGTCATCCATGCTGCCGATATAACTGATCAGCAGGAGCATCGGCACGCCGTAGCGCTCACCGAGTGTCAGCAAATTGTACGACGACACAAACAGGCCGGTGCCTTCCATGTACAGCGCCGGTTGTTTGCCACCCAGGGACGCACCGGCGGCGATGCCCACCGCCTCCGCTTCGCTCGCCACCGGCACGAGGGTGAACGAATCGTCCGCCTTGAGCACCGGCAGAATTTCGCTCAAGCGAGTTTCGGGAAGATAGGCGACAAAATCGATGCCGGCCTGTTTCAGCCCGTCGACCACTTTGTTGGCAGCTTCAGGAGTCAAGGCTCGCCCGCGTCACTGCCCGAGAATGCCATTATCGCGCAGCTCGCGCTCCAACTTGGTGATCTCATCCTTGGGCATCTGCTCGGTTTCCCATTTGGGAAAACGTTTCACCGCGAAGCCGCGCATACGATAGACTTCTTGCAGCGGCACTCGGCCCCATTTACGCAAACGCGCCGCGACGATCCGCGCCGCGGTGTCGACCTTCTTCTGCGCTTCGACGGCGCCGGCGTAGTCCTTGCCGTCGAGCTTTTTGAACAAGTCGACGCAAATCTCCGGCGCAAAGCTGGTCGGCGGATTGATCATGCCGGCGACGCCAAAGGGCACCAGTCCAAATAGATCGGCGTTGCCGGTAAAAACCGAAACGTCGGGCATCAACCGGACATACTCGAGCAGCGCGCCTTGGCCATAGGCGACTTTTATGCCTTTCAACGCCGGTACCTGTTCTTTCATACGCACCGCGAAGCCGGGAGGGATCGAGATGCCGGAGTATTTCGGATTCTCGTAAATATAAATCGGTAGCGGCATCGCGTGGTGCACGGCTTTGTAATGCGCCATGATTTCGAACTCGGTGTGGTCCGAATAATAATACGGCGGCACGATCGCCACCGCATCGGCACCATGCTCAGCAGCATGCACGGCCAACTCCACTGCGCTGCCGGCGTCGGCGGTGCCGACATGAATCACTACCGGTACGCGCTTCTTCGCCTGATCCAACGCCACCGCCGCGGTCAGCTTGCGCTCCTCTGTCGTCATCGCCGGCCCCTGCCCAGTGGAACCCAGTACGAACAACCCTTGCACGCCCGCCTTGATATGAAAATCGACCAATTGGCGCATCATCTGTTCGTCGACCCGAACCTTGTCATCGAACGGCGTAATGATCGGTAACAATACACCACGAATCATAGTTTCCTCCTATTTTCGCACCAGCACTCCACTCCGCAATTATCAATTCTCAATTATCCCTTATCCATTAACCGACCTGCCTCACTCCCACCGCCGTATCCAAACATGTAACACCTGTCGCCCGATCCCGCGGCAGCAAACCTTTGGGCGTACCGCCTTGCAAAGCCGTTTCGATGGCGTCTAAAACGATCTTGCGAAACTTGATGACACCGCGATCGGAAACGCCAAGCTGTTCCTGACGCTCGCCCAACAGACCCTGAGTGCCCTGCGTCATGATATCTTCCTGGCGCACATTGCCTTTGTACGGCATGTATTTGCGCTTATCGTAGGGCTTTATTTCCTGGATCGGAGTTTCCTGGGCGCGCATGGCTTTGAGCTTATCGAAGAAATTTTCCACTGGACCGCGATAATTATCGGCGGTAAACAGCATGAAATGATCGTCGTCGTTGGGCGTGACGAACATCCAGTGCTCGCAGCGCGAGCCTTCGTTGATCAACGCCGCGGCATCCATCTTGGCATGAACAAACTCGGTGTCGCCCACCTGCACGATGCTCGGCAGCGCCAGGCTCATCTCGTCGATGAACTCCGTCCCAGGCTGCGGTCCGGGCTTGGTCATCACCACTTTCATGCCGTAGTCCATCTCGACAAACTCGAAATTGGGCATGTCGGTATAACTAAAAAAATGATCACCCCAGGACTGTTGGCCGTATCCGGCATGACGATGCAACACGCACACGTGCACCGGATCGGCTGAGTTCTCAAAAAAATTGAACCAGTTGTAATCGGCGCGGCGCACGGGCTCGACTTGGCGCTGGCCGCCGCGATCCATGAGCGGCAGATAGTTGGGCATCGGCGGCGGACTGTCTTGATCCGGACCCATATAGGCGAATAGCAGGCCGCCCTGCTCGCGCACCGGATAAGCCAGATGCTTCACCTTCTGCGGAAACTTACTGTCCTTGGGCTCCCCGGGCATTGCCAAACATTGGCCGCGAACGTTGAACAGCCAACCATGGTACGGGCAGCGGATGCCGCCATCTTCGATGTCACCGTACTCCAGCGAGGTGCCGCGATGCGGGCAATTCTGGCCAACCAGACCGTACTCGCCGTTGGGATCGCGGAACAGAACCAGATCCTCCCCCAGCACTCGCACCGCCTGTGGGATGTCGTACAACTCATGCGTCGTGCCCACCACCACCCAATAGCGACGAAACCATTGCCCGGCCGGAGTTCCAGGACCGACCCGGGGAATGTCGGCAACTGTCAGGCTTCTACTCTTACGGCTCTTCATTCTGTTCACAACCACACTTCCTTGCTCACATGTTTCGTTCAAGGTTCAAGCGTTCAAAAGTTCAATCGGATGGAATCCAATCCACTGCGCTCAACCCAAGCTGCTAATTACTCCAGGCATTGGATCGATAGCGGTCCGGTTTCCGACACCTTGAACCTTTGAACCCTTGAACTTTTGAACCGGCGCGCGCAGCGCGCTGCGCGTGCTTATTTAAATCCATACTCTTTCCATTTCCGCAAAACCATTTCCCGCATGTCATCCGTCGGTTCGGCGACTGCGCCGCGAAAGTTTTCTTTGATCGTCAGATCGAGCATCAGCTTCGAGGTCAAGCCGTCGGCTTCCGCGGAAGGTTCGAGGGAACTCGTAATGCTGCGCGGAATCACGAACATGTCGGTCGCCGGCTGGAATCGCGTGGTCAGCGCCCAGAGTACTTCGTTGGGATCTTCCATATTGATATCCTCGTCGACGACGATTACATGCTTCCATTTGCCGCTGCGGGTATAGAGCGATGACGCTAGTAAATTGTTAGCGATACCACGGCGCATCAAGCGCTTTTCCATTTGCAAAATCAAAACGATCGATACGCCCCACGGCGGCGCATAAGCTTTCTTTAAGGCCGGATAAGCCGGCTTCAGTTCCTGGTACGCCGCCACCGCGTAGGTCAAGGCATCCACGTACAAGTGCTCATGGGGCGGTTTGCCCAACCAGATATTGTGGTAGATCGGATTCTTGCGTTGGGTCACCGCCTTGATCGTCATGATTCGCTCGTTGGGCACCTGGGCCGTCGTGTAACCGCAGAATTCGCCGAAGGGTCCTTCGTCGCCGGTCTTGGCGGGTATCGTCAGTTCCCCTTCCAAGACGATTTCCGCCAGCGCCGGAACTTCCAAATCGATGGTCCGGCACCTGACGACATCGACGGCTTCGCCGGCAAGACCGCCGGCGATCTCCAATTCATAAACGCCCGCGCGCGGCTCGAACTGGGAAGCGACATAGACCGCCGGCGGAACGCCGATGCACACCGCTACTTCAAATTTCTTCTGGCCGCGCTTTTCCGCGCTCCTGATAAAGTCGTGGCCGTCGTGGCCGGGCGTAAAACGAATGGTGACTTCGTTCTTTGACACCAGCATCATCCGGTAGATCGCGAGGTTATTACCGAACTCGGGATCGCGGATGATGACATGCCCCGCGGTAATGTAGGGCCCGCCGTCGCGTGGGTTGTTGGTGCAGAGCGGCAGTTTGCTGAGATCGACATCGTTACCTTCGTAAACCACATCCTGGCAAGGTCCTTTTGCGACCAGCCTTGTCGGAATCGGTTTATTCGCCCGGCGTACCGTCTCGTCAAAGACGCTCTCCTGCGACAGACCCAGCGCCAATGCTACGCGCCGATCGCTGGCGAGCAATTGGCCGACCACCGGAATCGTATGGCCCTTGATATTTTCGAACAGCAGCGCCGGGCTGTTGGCACGCTCGTTGTGGATCTTGCAGATCGCCCCAAGCTCGTGTTTGGGATCGACCTCGGCTTTGATCTTGACCAGCTCATGCTCTTCCTCGAGCACTTTGAGAAATTCATGCAAATCCATCATGATGATTTTGTCCGTTCCACTGAATCCGTCATGCCAGCACAGACTGGCATCCAGTCTAGAGTTTCCACGCTTCGGCCCTGGATCCCGGCTTTCGCCGGAATGACGACTTAAAGCCGTTGATCCTATTCCAGCATCTAGTCAGTTCACCAACGACAGCTTGGCTTCGAAGCCCAGCAGATCTCTCGCCCTCGTCACACTATAACCGCTGCCGTTGCCGTTCAATCCAGCGCGCCGATCCGTGACTGCACCAAGATAGCGCTCCGCCAGCTCCTCGATGGGCCGGCCGACTAGATTGGTCACGGCGGCAATGTTGAAAACTTGGTGGCCGG
>DASSGE010000296.1:0-3376 GCA_035693605.1 Binatia bacterium | reverse complement strand
AGTTAAACAGATTTGACTTAAGCCGGGCATCTGACTAGTTTAAGTCGGTTCAAAGTTCAAAGGTCAAAAGTTCAGGTTTCGGACTCCGGCAAAGGAAGCAATTATGATTTTTGACGTTGAGATCAATTCCGCGGCGCATTATCCCGCAGCCGAGGTGCCGGGGCTCATCGAGGTGGCCGAGCAAGCAGGCTTCGGCGCTTTTTGGAAAGGTGAGTCAAATAGCACCGATCCATTTGTCATGCTCTCGGCGGTGGCGAGCCGGACCACCAAGATTAAACTCGGCACGGCGATTTACCACATCTACGGCCGCAGTCCAGTGACGCTCGGGATTCAATCGGCGACCTTGCAAGATCTGTCCGGCGGCCGTTTGCTGCTCGGTCTCGGCGTCGCCAATAAGGCGATCGCCGGCTGGCATGGCGGCGTTTTCGACCGGCCACTCAAACGAGCACGCGAATATATCGAGGTCACGCGCAAAGTCGCCGCCGGCGAACGCGTCGAGTACGAAGGCGAGGTTTACAATACCGGCAAACGATTTCAGCTTTCCTGGAAGCCAAGCTTTCCGAACGTGCCGGTCTATCTAGCCGGCTTGGGGCCGCAAATGACCAAGCTGGTTGGCAAGATCGCCGACGGTGTGGTGATCAACATGGCGACGCCGGCCAAGGTGCGCGAGATCGTCGCGCGCGTGCGCGAAGGCGCTGTCGAGGCGGGCCGCGATCCGAGCAAGATCGAGATCATCGCCAAGTCGCGGGTCTCGCTCAATGCCGATAAGAACGCCGCGCGCGCCAAACTGCGCCAGGTGCTGACCTTCTATAATATCGCCGATCATTACAGCGACATGCTGCGCGGCATGGGTTTCGATAAGGAAGTGAGCGCGATCCACGAAGCGTTTCAAAAGGGCGGCTTCAAAGCCGCCATGGGCGCGCTTACCGACGACTATATGGATAAGTTGCCGGTGGTGCCGGCCAGCGACGTGCGCGAGATCAAAGAAAAGATGAAAGCCTTCGAAGAAGCCGGCGTCACCCGTATGGTGATTCCCTACGTCCCGGTGACCGAACCGGTGGTGGCCGATGCGCGGCGCTTTTTTGAGGCGTGGGGACGCGCGTAAGCGCGGCGCGCTTTCGCGCGTGGTTCAAAAAATTAGTTGAGCGATTGGATGCGTCTTCTTTGTTGGTTGTTCGTTTTGAGCGTCTACGCGTCACCGGCAGCGGCGCAGAGTGATTTCTATCAAGGCAAGACCATTACGGTGGTGGCGGGCGCGAATGCGGGAAGCGTGTAAGATCTGTATGTGCGGCTGATCACCGGAATATCGGCAAATATATTCCCGGCAATCCCCAACTTCGTTTGCCAAAAACGTTGGCGCTCCCTCCATCTTGGCGCCAACAATGTTTCCACAGTCAGTAAACCGGACGGCTTGGTCGTGGGTTGACCTCTATTTTTTGACTGAGTAGCCGCGCTTCTCGGCGTCGACGATGCACTGTTGCTGCTGATGACTGACGGATATGGCGCCGAAAAAGCCCGAGCCGTTGGTTTCGCAGACGGCTTCCTCGCCGCGGCTGTTGACCATCACGGTTCTTTCGGCGGCGCAGCCGGCGATCAGACAGAGAGCGCTACAAAAAATGATTCGCCAAAACATGTTTTTAAGTATAGCGCCGAGCGCATATTCGGCAACAGATTGTTTAACGCAACACGGAAGAACTATGGGCGGACGCCCTGAAGAACAGGCGCGACCCGGTGAGCAGAAGGGCTGGCTGCCAAATTATCGTTTGGCGAGAATCTCTTTGATGAATTTCCACTCGGCGACTTTGGATTCGGCGACTTCTTCTTTCACTTTGAGCTGTTCCCGCGCCAGGCGAATTTCGGTGTCCAAGCTGCTTTTTGCGACCAGTCCGTCCTCGTTCAGAGACTTGAGCGCGAACAGGTAGATTTTCTCGACGTAGTCGCCGCTGATTTTCAGGTAATCGCGCATGATCGCCAGCGTCTCCGCCTTGTTGGATTTCATGAACCGCACGCCTTTCAATGTCGCCCGAACCACTCGTGTGATTTGGTCGGGATTACGCTGAATTTTGTCGTTACTGACGGCGAAGCCGCCGAGGCGGAGGTTCACCACGTCGCCGAGATAGAGCAGATTGTTGTAGCCGAGCTTTTCGGTGCGCTGAATATATGCCACGTCAAGTGGCGTAGCATCGACGATGCCGGCCGCTAGCGCAGCCAGTCGGTCTCCCGAGCCGCCGAGGGCGAGCACGGTGATATCTTTTTCCGGATTCATGCCGGCGCCGGCCAGCGCCTCGCGAAGCATCACGTGGGGAATCGAGCCAAAGCCGCTGACGGCGACGCGTTTGTCCTTGAGGTCGGTGAGCCGCTTTATATTGGCGCGGGCGATCAACATGTGCAGTGGTCTGTCGAACCAGCCCATCACCGATTTGAGCGGCATGCCTTGCACGCTGGCGCCCAATATAAGCCCGGTGATGGTGGAATAATCCAACTCGCCGGCGAGCAATGCCGGGACGTGAAGCGGCGACCGCACGACGATCTTGCGCACATCGAGACCTTCTTCCTGGTAGAATCCGCGGCGCTTGGAAATCTCCGTGGGCAGCTCATAAAGCCCGACGGTGGAAATGCCGATGTTGACGACTTCGGCATTGGCGCTGAAGCAAGTGGCGGTTAGCGCGAGGGCGAAAATTAGGGACAAAAGTTTGGTATTCATGATTCTAGTTGTTCCACCAACTGATCGAACTTTTACCTAAAGTAGGTTTTGGCATGTTAAAATGCGCCATACTCCTCTAGGCACTGACATTGCTGCGCTGATAGTTATTTCGGTCATCCCGCCATTTCGATAAACAGTTCTTCCAGCGTCATCTTCCTGCCGATCAAGCCTTGTTCGTAGGAATACTGCATTAACGTCTCGACGTTCTTGCGGTTGGCGGGGCCGAGCCCGTAGATCCAAGGATCGCCGCCGAATATTTCTTCCTGTTCTTCGACAAAAGAACGAAACCACGCCAACGGAACGATGCGCGGGTTCTCCATGCGTTTGTAGGAAGCCTTTTTCGATTCCTCGAACGCTCGCATCAGGCTCGCCGGCACCCAAGGGTGCTTGTCGACGATTTCCTGTTTGATCGCCGTGGTGTGCATGATCGGGAAGATGCCGGTGCGTTTGAAGTAGTCGATTTCCAAGTCGCGGTAGTTGGGAAACAGCCGGCGCACGCGCGGGTCTTTGGCTGCGATCGGCGGGATGACTTCCGGATCGATCACCGCGTCGAGCTCGCCGGTAAGCAGCATGTCGATTATATTCTTGCCTACCGGGGTTTTTTGAATGCTCAAATCCGGTGGCGCTTGCCAGGGAATTTTTTCCTCTACTTCTTTAAACCAATGGATCTGC
>DASSGE010000295.1:0-3614 GCA_035693605.1 Binatia bacterium | reverse complement strand
TGGATGAATGCAGAGGGGCCACACAGGTAAAAGTCTCCATCGCGAGGCACACCCAGTTCGTCGAGGACGGCAATGCCGAGGTGTCCAGTGGCATCAAAATCTAAACCCAATCGATCCTCGGCGCCCGGCCTGCTGTACATTATTCGACTATGGGCGTTCGGGAGCAGCTGCATCAGCCCGCGTGACTCCTGCGCAAACGGGTGCTCGTCTCGGTTGCGGGCGCCGTACAGCCACCAAACTGGGCGTGGCGAAGGCTCCGCCGCCAGCGCGTGGAGCATTGCCAGAACTGGGGTCGCTCCAACACCGGCGCTAAGCAACACTATGGGGCGATCCCCCGGCTGAAGAGTGAAGACGCCCCTGGGTGCGCTTACGTCCAATACGTCGCCTCGTTGCACATGACTATGCAGGTAGGTACTGGCCGCGCCGTTCAGCTCTTGCTTGATACTCACGCGATACTCGTCCGCACTTGACCTGTCAGAGAGCGAGTAACTGCGCAGGAGCGGTGGCGCATCCGGTTTCGCTCGCAGGCGCAGAACGACGAACTGGCCAGGCTGGGCAGCGACTAGAGGACGTCCGTCCGCGGGCATGAGTCGCAATGAGATAACACTGCGGCTCTCTTGGTCGACGCGAGACACCTTGAGGGGGCGAAAGCCCGGCCATGCGGGAGGCGACCCGAGTTCGGGCCCGAGCCCCGGATTCCCTGTCACCGGACCGCCTGACTCTTGCTGGAGGAACGCTTGAAACGATGTTCGCCAACCAGCGCTCAAGGCCGGAATGCGCAGCGCGCGCTCCAGTTGTTGACGCGAGTGACCGGGCAGGTACAGCAAGGCATTGATCTCAGCCACGGACATATGCTCTGGACCTTCCGCGACTTTGACGATCTCGTCTCCCGACTCAACTTCGCCTTCCTGCAGCACTCGAAGGTAAAATCCCGGCTTGCCGCTCGAGGTAAGCAGAGCTGCCATCTGGGGCTCGTTCATCCTAATACCCACGCGATAGCAGGTGACGCGCGGCTGGGTTACTTCGAACAAGGCTTCGCCGATCCGGTACCGGTCGCCAACACACACCTCGTCGTCAGATAGACCGTCAACCGTGAAGTTCTCGCCAAACTGTCCGTGAGTGAAATCGCTTCGGCCGAATCGATCCTGCCAATACCGATACGACTCGATCTGGTAGACAAAGACCGCTCGATGCTCGCCTCCGTGACCCTCGAGGTCACCTTGCCTGTCGCCGTCGATGTTGAGGCGCCGGACCATGCGCCGTCCCTGAACCGGATCCTTCCAGATCGCCGTATGAACCGTCTTGCCCCGCCACGGGATCTCGCGCGGTAAGCCGACGTTAACAGATAGAAGTCGCGCCATCACCGTTTCCTCTCAGTTACCATCGAGTATTCTGAGCTGACTTTTCAATTCTCGACGACCTACCCGAACTCGGCAGCGCGACGCAAGTTTCCGTCCACAACGCGGCCAACAGGATCTTCTTCCGGCCGGTCTTTTCGACCGCGGCGACAAAGTTCTCGTCTTCCCACGCGTTCATGGTTGTACGCTCGATCGGCGGCTGTTGAAAAACTCGGCGACTTATTCTTACAGCGGTGCGTTCATCTCGCGGATTTCCTCGATGGTGTAACGCGGCGTGATGTGCTGCGGGCAGTTCCAATCGAATGCTTCGACGTGCAGCACCATCGCTCGCTCGACCTGCGCCTGGTAATCGGGGTCGTGCAATCGAGCGATCAGTTCGGGCGCGTCTTTCGCTTCGACCACCTCGACGCGGGCGTAAACCTTCAGCCGCTGACGCCGCGCGTAATCCATCAGGATCAGGGAGGCTTTGTCGTTGCGGCTCAGGTTGCCGACGCTGACGTATTGCAGATTGCCGCGAAAATCGGCGTAAGCCAGCGTCATCCGGTCCAGCACCTTCAAGAAGCCTTTCGGTCCGCCGCGAAACTGCACGTAGGGGTAACCGTTCTCGCCGACCGTCGCCAGGTAGAACCCATCACGCTCGGCGATGAATCGCGCTTCGGCGGGACCGATTTTCACGCCGTGTTCCGCCGCTTCCATCCGCCCATACGTGCAGCGCGATCCGTATTTCTCCTGCTGCGCTTTGACGCTTTCGGTGAAAGCGATGTCTCCAAAATTCCTGGCCATCGTTGTCTCCTCGGAAAAGTAGTCGGTAGCTTTGAGCCATTCGGCCATGCAGGTGTCAGATGCATCCGAAGGCGTTATTCTTGCGGGACATGCCACGCATGGCGATACTCTAGCCAGTGAATCTCACGACAGCAGGTCGTACGGGCTGCCGGTGCCGAAACTCCAGGCGTCGAAGCCGGCTTGCACGATCTTCTTGTTGCGCGTTTCGATTTCATCTCTGGTCTGTGACATGGCGTTATCTCCCCATGAGATTGCAAATAAGATGACGATGAACCTGAGGACGGATCTCCGCCCCGGCAATGCTTGGCCGGAACCTGTAATACGTTCGGTAAGAGGAAAGATTTTCTCGCACATATCGTCCGTCTCCCGGCTCGGGTTCAGTAAGTGATCACGGCGCGTCCGATGACGTCGCCGTCGCGCAGCTGTACCAGCGCCTCGTTGATGTCGTCAAACCTGACTTGCTTCATCGTGTGCCTGATCTTTCCCTGCTGGGCCAACGCGATGACTTCGCTCAGGTCGTTGTAGTTGCCCCAAAAGGAACCGTGGTAGGTGAACTCGCGGGCGACGAATGGGAAGAGCGGAATGTCGATGCGAGTGCCGACCAGCCCGACCGAACAGTACGTGCCCGCCGTAGCGAGCAGATTAAATCCCATCTGAATGGTTTCTTGCGCTCCGACGCAGTCTACCGCGGCATCGATCTCTTTGTGGCCGGTCGCTTTTTTCAACTCGGCGCGGATATCGTCGATGGCTTTGCCTTTGATGTTGATCACGTGATCCGCACCGTACTCTCGCGCCACGCCTAGCTTGTCTTGGTTTCTGCCGAACGCGACCACTGTTGCCCCGGACGAAAACAGCTTCGCATACTGGACGGCGTAAGCTCCTAGGCCGCCGATGCCGATGACCGCCATCACACGATCCGGGCCGAGGGCACCCGCGTCACGCAATTTCTTGATGCCCCGGTAGGGTGTAAGCCCTGCGTCGGTAAGTGGGGCCAACTCCTCTGCTCTCAGATTGTGTTTCTTGTCCACGCGGATGAGATACTCGTAGGGAATCGCAACGAACTCCCCATAACCTCCGGGCGGACCGAATCCCGGCCATTGCCCGTGCCCACAAATCTGCGTGTTGCCCGCCTGGCACAGGCGACAGGTGCCGTCGCCCATTCCTCCGACAACGACCACCAGATCACCCTCGGCCAATGCGGCCGTTTTAGGCACGAGGCTGCCGATCTTTTCGACCGTGCCGGCGATCTCATGGCCGGGAGTGATGGGAAACGTCAGCGGATGATAGGGCTCGAAATAGCCGTCCACCATCTGCGCGTCGGTCCGGCACATGCCGGCTGCACGGACTTTGAGCAAGACCTGATCGGCAGCTATTTCGGGAACTTTGACATCTTCGAGGACCAGTGGTTGTTTGTAACCATGCATTCGTGCTGCGCGCATTTGGATATTCTTCCTCTTCTAGGTCGTGAAAATG
>DASSGE010000294.1:0-6096 GCA_035693605.1 Binatia bacterium | reverse complement strand
TCTCGCAGTTTCGTCCAGCGTCGCCGCTCTGCAAAAGATGCAACGTGCGTACTGATCACTTGGGCGAGATGTTCTTTTGGAGTCATGCTGCCAGCTAACTACTAATACACAGATCAGCTTTTGTGGATATTAATATCGGCAAATGCCGCCGGCAAGAAAAGCGCCATTGCGATAAAGGAGAAACTTGCCCAACCCTATCATCCCCTGTTAACTGCCCAATCACAGAAGTTATGGAAATTCTTGAACCGCTGTTCGGCGGCTTGGCTCGTTGCTATCTCTTATACAATTGCTTGACGAATCCTGTCGCTTCCACTTCTCTGACCAAACTTGCGTCGACGAATTGTCGCGGATCGGCGCTAGCGGCTTTGGGCTCGCGCGGTGCAATGTCGTCGAGCAACGTTTTCACGCCGTCCGGTGTCGGCAGCAGATTATCGGGATAGGCCGCGGTGTAGGTTTGCCAAGCGCGTTCGAGAGCTTCCTGATCGGTGATGCGCAGATACTTGCCCCAGATCGCTTTGGCTTCTTCTTTGTTGGTTTTATTGAAATGGGTGGCTTCGATCATCGCGCGAGTGAACTTCAAGAGCAGCGGCCTTTTGGCTTTGACAATGGCCTCCCGCGTCAGCACAGCATTCCACCAGAACGGGATCTTCAACGAGCCGATATCGAACAGGTGACGAAAGCCCAGTTGCAACGCTTGCCGGACAAACGGCTCCGGCATGATCGTGAAATTGATCACCCCTTTGGTCAGGGCGGCAAACCGCTCCGGGTTGCCGCCGGCGGTGATGATGCGGGTGTCCTTTTCCGGATCGATGTTTAAACGGCGCAAAGCGAAGCGCAACCCCATATCCGACGTGCTGCCGATGCGATTGACTCCGCCGATCTTACCTTTGAGCTGTTCGATGCTGGTGATGCTTTGTTGCGCCAGGATATGATCGACGAAGGTGCGCACCATACCGAGGATCATTACGGTGTCGGCTCCGGCCAGCCGAGAGCTGACCAATGTCGTCACCGAAATGGCCGACACGTCAATTTCGCCGGCGAGCAAGGTTTGCAGAACGATGGGACTGGCGCTGATGCTGATAATCTCAGGCTCGACGCCATATTTTTGCAGCAGTTTTTTCTCTTGGAGCACCCAGATGCCGGCGTTGGCCGGACTGGCTCCAGCCCAAGCGATGCGCATGCGCTCTTGGGCGTGGGCCGAGATGCATTGGAACAAGACTACGAGAAGCACGGTTAACGGTTTGACAATCATGCTTCCTCCGCCAAGAAATATCCCGATCTTTCTCTCACCCTAAGCGCGAGCGGAAGGTACTCTCTTCCTACGGGGTAGCCAAACGAGAATTCGTGGGTGCGCTGGAAACGACGCCCCTAGGTTTCGGTCCAGAATTTATCCAGGCATTTCGGCGAGTAGTTTGCCGTAGCCTTTGATTTTATGGCGCAGGCCGAGGCTCAGCTGCGTGCCCCAAGCACGCGCCGGTCCGGCGTGGACGACGGTCAAGCCGGTTTGGTTTTCCAGTCGCTCGATAATCTCCACCGATTTCCACGCCGAGCCGAGCATGTAGATGCCGTCGGCATTTTTGTGCTTGGCGGCGACGGTCAACATGAATTCCAGAACTTTCTCCGGCGGCACTTTGGGCACGTCGGCAAAGGGGGCGCCGATGCCTTCCATCGCCAGCACTTCAAATCCGGCATCGGTGAAATACTGGGCGAAGACGTTGTTCATCTTTTCCGGGAAATAACTCGCGCCAACAAATTTCTTCATCCCCAGGGTTCGAAGCGCCTTGACGTGATTTTGCCCGGAGGTCCACATCGGCACGTTGTATTTCTTTTCCCAGCTGGCAATCAGTTCTTGTTCTTTCTGATAGCCCAGGAGCATAAACGGCGGCGCGCCGCTCGGGCGGACCAGATTAGCGCCCATTTTGGCGAACTCGGCCGCTTTGGCCTCGTAGCCCGGCATGGACGTGCTGAACTCTTCAGCTGTGCCTTGAGTAAAGTTCATGGTTGAGTAGAGGAAATTGATCTTCGCCGGAATCAGCGTATCGAGATCGAGTTCTTGTCCGGCTTCCGGACGATTGGTCGGACGAACGGTACCGACGAGATATTCTTTTTCGCTGTCAGCCATTTGTGATCTCCTTATTGGTAACGAGCTAGGTTTATTCTGCGAACGATTCTGTTTCCCACTAAGATTTATTTAATACAATGGTTTGCCGGACGGATTCACCGCCTTAACCTGCATCACCACTTCGGTGAAGTGTTCGCCCTTGTGACCGCGGACCAAGTTGCCGGCAAGGACGATCTCCTGGTCGAAGTGTTGCGCATAGCTCTTGGCCATATCCGGAGGAAAAATTGCTTGGACAAACGAGACGTTGGTGAGCGATTCGTTGTTGACGCTGCTGGCTGAGCTGGCCTTAATCCGGATCGGTGATTGCAAAATCAAGATCGGCACTTCGACTTTCTCGTCCTTGTCAGGATTTTCGCCGTAGCTCGGTTGGCCGTATTTTTGAATCCTGATCAGCTTGCCTTGGAGTCGTGCGACGGACGGATAGTAGGCCAACCAGTCTTGCTGTTGGGCGACGGCGTCGAAACAAAAGGCCGCGAGCGCTAAAAATAGGCTGAGCATGCGCACGTGAAACAATTGCATGGGTCAATTCTCCGGTTCGATCTCTATTCTTCCGCCGGCGCGCCGCCGGACTTCGCCAAGTCCTCAACCTTGATTTTCTCGACATTTAATTTCTCGGCGGCCTTGCTCATGCGTTCCAATACCTCGTCAAAACCGAGCGGCGCGGCGTCTTTGGGACGAAAGCGGATCGGGTTGATGCGCGCCACGACGAAGCTTTTGAGATAGGGGCTGGTGAGCCCCTTGGCTTTTAATGCTTCGACCTTTTCGGTGACAGTGCGATCGAGGTCCATCAGCGCTTTGGCGCGCTTGCGGCGGATCTCGATGGTTGCGCCGAGAGACTTTTTCAAAAACTGGTCCGAACGGCGCAGGATCGGGTGATAGGCGCCGCCGCTGAAGCGGCCGTTTTCCATATAGCAGAGGCCGAGAGTGATCAGCGCGGCGTCCTCGAATTCCAGCGCATAGCTTTCCTCGCTGGCGTCATCCAAACTCGCGAGCTCTTGATACATGCGGATCACTTCGAGAGCGCGTTCGCGGAGATTATGGGCCTTTTCGGTATTGAGCGCGAGAATCTGATAGGCGGTCGATGGCTCGGGGACGACGATGGCTATGATGGCCTTGGCGCCGAGAGTTTTCATCGCTTGCAATCGATGATTGCCGTTCGGAGTCCAATAACGTGTTGGGCTGTTCTTGGCTTCCTTACGCACGGTGATGATGGGATCGAGAAAGCGGCCGAGCTTGGCAATCACGGTTTCGAGCTTGCGTGCGTGGGTGTCGGAGAGATTACGCTGGTAGGGCGTCGGCTCAACTTGCTCGATGGGCAGGGCAGCAAGAATCAGCCAGTGCTCGCCAAATGGCTCGCGATAAGTCGTCAGAACTTTGCCGCCATCGTGATCGATGGCGTCTTGGAGTTGGACGATGCTGTGGGGCGCCGCAGCGGAAGCTAATTCTCTTGCGCCGATGCCGGTCGACTTGCCGGCAATCTTGCGCCGTTTGCTTGGGCCGGCAGATCTCTTCCGAACTTTTTTCTCAGGCATGGGCGCTGATTAACATAACCAAAATTACTGTTCCAAGCGGCGGATCGTTGGCATGGCAACGGCGACGACAAATGCCATACCGCCGACCATCAGACCGCCGAAGGCGACGGCTATGGGCGCGCCGGCGAATTCGGCAATGGCGCCGGAGATCAAGCCGCCGATGGGCATGAGTTCCCAAGCCAATCCGTGGATGCCCATGACCCGGCCACGCAATTCGTTCGGCAAATTCATCTGCAGGATGGCGTGAATAGTCGTCATGTAGAACTGTCCGGCCATGCCGAGAGCAAATGCGGCGATCAGTGAAAGGGTGAACCAATTCGACAGCGCAAATAAGAGCAACGTAACGGCAAATACCACGGCGCCGTTGATCGCTTGTAAACCTTTACCGCGGAAGTGGCTCAAGTATGCCGCGAGCAAGACCCCCGCTAAAGCGCCGCCGCCTCCGGCACTTTGCAGAAAGCCAAATCCCTGGGAGCCGACATGCAGCACGTTACGAGCAAAAACCGGCATCATTATCACGTACGACATGCCGAAAACACTGTTGAAAAACGTCATGCCGATAAATACCCAATAGATTTCATTTTGGCGAATGAACTTCAGACCCTCGGCCATATCCTTGAGCAGGCCGTGGGAAGACGACTCTATCGGCCGGCCATCGACATGGATGGCGAGCCAAAGTCCGATCGCCGTGATCGACGCAAGAAAACAGACAAAGTACGTCGGACCGATGCCGACGAGGTAAATCAGTATGCCGGCCAGCGCCGGCCCAACAAGTTTGTTCAGCTGCCAGATCGTGCCGCCAATAGCGACGGCATTGGCGATGTCCTCTTTGGGGACCATCTGCGGCAACAAAGCCATCCGGCTTGGTCGGTCGAACGCACGTACACAGCCGGTGCAAAACGCCAACACCATGACATGCCAGAGCGCAACCCAGTTAAAAATGACCAGGCCCGTCAAAAATAAAAAAATCATTGCCGATCCTGCTTGCGCAAGGATCATGATGCGGCGGCGGTCAGCGCGGTCGGCGATCGCGCCGCCCAGTAAAGTAAGCGCCACCGTCGGAATCGTAAAGGTCAAACCGGTAAGGCCAAGCAAAAGGGGCGAATTGGTAAGCTCGAGGACTAACCAGCTCTGCGCCACCGCTTCCATGTTTTGCGCCAATACCGATGCGAGCTGGCCGAGCCAATAGAGCCGGTAATTACGGTGCTTCAGCGCGCTCAGCGACTGCAACAGTCTCTGGCCGCCGGAGTGGGTTTTGGCGGCGGAGATTGGCAACGGTGTTTCGGCGGTTTTGCTCATGGCGAAATCGTTGGTCATTCTTTCCTAATTCGTTTCACCTGTCAAAACGAATGACGATAGCCCGAGCCTGCGTATTGCCGAAACGGGTGCTACCTTTTATGATCGCGCGATATCTAAGCTGAAAGGCGAACTTCTTATGGCTCAGTACGATTATGATCTATTCACCATTGGCGCGGGTTCAGGCGGGGTGCGCGCCAGCCGGGTATCGGCAAGCTATGGTGCGAAAGTTGCCGTGGCAGAGGAACGCTATCTGGGAGGGACGTGCGTCAATGTCGGTTGCATTCCGAAAAAGCTTTTGGTCTATGCGTCGCATTACGGCGAGGATCTCGACGATCTCGGGGGCTATGGCTGGACGGTGCGGGAGCGCCGATTCGACTGGGCCAAGTTGATTGAGAACAAGAACAAAGAGATTCTGCGGCTCAATGGAATTTACCGAAAAATTCTCGCTGACGCAGGCGTGACCCTGATTGAAGATCATGCTGAGATCGTTGACGAACACACAGTCGCTATCGCTGGCAAGCGTATCACAGCCAGGTATATTTTGGTGGCGGTCGGCAGTTGGCCGACGGTACCCAAGTTTCCCGGCTCTGAGCATGCGATTACCTCCAACGAAGCTTTTTATCTGCCATCGTTGCCCGAGCGTGTGATTGTGGTCGGCGGCGGCTACATCGGCGTGGAGTTCGCCGGCATCTTTCATGGCCTTGGCGCACAGACTACGCAGCTTTACCGTGGCGAGCTGTTTCTCCGCGGTTTCGACGATGATATCCGCAAAACCTTGGCCGATGAAATGCGCAAGCGCGGGGTCGATCTGCGGTTCAGGACCGAGATCAGTAAAATCGAAAAGACCGGCGGGCTGCTCAAAGCGACGTTGACCGATGGTACGGTTATGGAGGCTCGGCAAATCCTTTACGCGACCGGCCGTGGGTCCAAGACGCCACAACTGGGCTTGGAAAAAGCCGGGGTTAAGTTAAAGGACAACGGCGCGGTAGTAGTCGACGAATTTTCAAAGTCCACGGCCGACAGCATCTACGCCATCGGCGACTGCACCGACCGGTTGATGTTGACGCCCGTCGCCATCGCTGAAGGGATGGCATTGGCGAATACACTATTTAACAACCAGCCAACCAAGCCGAGCTATTTGAA
>DASSGE010000293.1:0-8153 GCA_035693605.1 Binatia bacterium | reverse complement strand
TGAAGTTGATCTTCTTGTGACTTACCGGCTTGCCCTTAAAGTCAGTCCGCCCCAAACGCTCCTGGACGTAATTAAAGAAATGCTGATGCAGCCACTCGACATGCACCGGGTCGAGCGAGTTCTCCATGATCTGCAGCCAGTTGCAGGGAATCACCGCAGCACCGATGTCGCGCAGCACGCCATCGCGGACGAATAGCTCCCAGCGCGGAATCAGCGGCGCCGGCTCGGGACCGAGATAGGCGAACACCAGGCCGCCGAGTTCCTGCACCGGGTATGCCGGCATGCGGATGCGATCTTTGAAGCGGCTGGCGGGATCTTCGGCGCTTTCATAGGGCTGTTCCAGACACTTGCCGTCTTTGCCGTAGAGCCAGCCATGATACGGGCAGCGCAAGCCGTCGTTGTCTGGAATACCGAGCAGCATCGACATGCGCCGGTGCGCGCACTGCGGTCCGATCAACCCTGGCCTGCCCTGCTTATCGCGGTAAAGTACGAGATCTTCACCCAAGAGACGCACCGCTTTGGTTGGCTTATCGATCAATTCGGATGACGCGGCGATCGGATGCCAATAACGCCGCATCAATTCGCCCATCGGCGTGCCGCGGCCCACTTGGGTAAGTTGATCGTTCTCTTCTTGGCTCAGCATAGGTGGTTCTCCTGAAATTCCCTTTCACCACGAAGGACACGAAGAGCACGAAGCCGGAAATTTAATTCGCTTTCCTTTTGCGTTCTTTGCGGCCAATAGTCCGACTCCGAATCTTTTCTATATGACCTATTTGCCCTTGTGGTTAAATCTTTCACTTCTTCGCGGCTTCGGCCTGTGCCTCGCTTATCACTTTGGCAATCGGTTTCATATCGAAGTAGTCCGGATTCCACTGCGGTACGTATTTTACGCCGGGATTGAGCCGGTTGCGCGCCGGAATTTCATCCTTTGAAACATCCATGCGCAGCGATCCCTCCGCGCCGGCGTCGACATATTTCGCCGCGCTCTTTTGGAAATCGCTCTGCCCTTCGCGAGACAGAAACCAATTCAAAAAGACTTTTGCCGCATTGGGGTGCGGCGCTTGACTCATCAGTACCAGCGTCTTGGCGCGGCTTTCGACTCCGACGCCTTCCTTGAACTGCGCCGGCTCCATCAAGTCCACCGGCAAACCCTGGGTTTTGGCCTCGCTGATCGATTGATGCCGGCACAGACAAAGTGCATATTTGCCCGCCGCCAGCCAATCTTCTCCCTGCGGAAAGCGCGCGTACAATGTCAGCGCCATTTCGCTAAACAAACGGCGGACAAACGTCGGACCCAATTCGGAATTGTGAAAAAAGAACCGGTCGCGCGTGGCGGCAAAACCGCCGGCTTTGGGATCGAACGCGACGATCTTGCCTTTCCACATCGGGTCGAGCAATTCCCAGTACGATTTAAATCCGCTCGGATTGACCTGTTTGGTATTGTAGCCGACCAGGAACAACGGCGCGCCGACGTAAACCAGAATATATTTCCCTTCGGGATCGATGAACTGCTGTTTGCCCTGCCACCACTTCGACTCATCCTTGACCTCCGGCAGGATGAAAGCCGACGCGATCGGATCGAGAACTTTGCTCTGGTAGAGAGTGTAGGGTGAGGTATTGCCCAGGTTGCCGATGTCGGCAAGGAACTTTCCCGCCCGCCGCTCGGCCATGATGCGCGAGATATGCTCACCGCCGCGCGCCGAGACTACGGAAATTTTAATCTTGGGAAATTTTTTCTGAAATCCGGTATTGCTGATCGCCTCGCCGACTTCGGTGAGACTGTAAAGCACCAATTGCCCTTCTTGCTCGGCGGCTTTGACCGTGCGATTCCACTCAGCGTCCCAGGCCGGAGCGGGATTAGGATCCGCCGCCGAAAGCGATCCGGCCCATGCTACGATCATCATGGCAAGCAACAACCCGACGACAAACCGAGGATCTATCATAGATATCCTATTCAGGAACGTTATTCTCGTCAAAATCGATCACGATTTCCCAGTTGTGGCGCGAAAACAACTGATGGGCAGCTTCGGTACCGGGCAGTTTGACGCCCAATTGCGCGGCCATCTTGAGGGCATTCCCAGTGCGGCCTGGACGCAGCCTGAAGCGATGTTTACGAATACCATGGTTGAAAACATCGTTGACCATCTCATCCAAGCGCCAAGTCTGAGCACAGCCGGCCGATGCCGCGCGAGCAAAACTCTGTAGTGGCAAACCGGCTTTCTCCGCGAGCAGCATGCCTTCGTAGATCGCCAGCTCCGACAGCGCCTGCATCATCTGATTGATTCTCTTGCCGATCTGGCCGTTGCCGTTCTTACCAAGATAGGTAACCGTGCGGCCGACATGTTGCAGCACCGGAAGACAGCGCTGATAGGCTTGATAACTGCCGCCGACAAACAGAGTCAGATTGCCGTTGGTCGCGCCGATGTCGGCGCCGCTCACGGGAGAGTCGAGCATTTCGATGCCGCACGCGCGCAACGAATCGGAAACCTTGATCGCCGTTTGCTCGGTCGTGCTGCTGAGATCGACAAAGACAAAACTCTTGTTTTTACTCTCGGCGATACCGTCGGCGCCGCAGGCAACTTTCTCGACGTCGTCCGGTTGTAACGATGCCAGGACGATGGTGGAACGCTCGGCCACTTCTCTCGGTGTCGCCGCACGCGTCGCGCCTTCCTTCACGAGTCCGGCCATCTTGTCCGCGTCCAAATCGAGAATCGTCAGTGGATAACCGGCGCGCAGCAAACGCAGCGCGATGGCGCCGCCCATATTACCAAGGCCGATAAATCCCACGCGCTCCAGAGAAGCGGCCGCAGCGGTTGTCATATTTGCTCCGCCTGCTGCTGCAATTCAGCGAGCAATTCATCTCTATGCTGCGGCACCGCGCCGACCGGATATTGTTCGATGCCAATGTCGAGCTCGACTACCGCTGCATCCTCTTTCAAGACGCCCTTGGGCGTATCGCCGTTGGCCACCGCGGCGACGCCATCGCGGATCATCTTGCGCAAGAGCAAAATCGCCCGGTCGCCGTATCCCGGATGCTCGAGAGTACGGTCGACGATCGCGCCTTGGCTTTCTACCATCGCTTTGTCCTCCAACGGCACGTTGCCGCGGATCTCGCCATAAAAGCGCCGGTCGTAGGATTTTCGCTCGCGCTGCTTGGCCTGCTTGACGTAGCTGCCATGATAGCTTTTTTCCGCCGGCGCTTCGGGATAAACCGTAATGCGCATCTCCTCGCAGTGCGTGTCGTCGATGGGAATTACCCAGATCGCCTGCTGCAGCGTCACCGTCGGGTCAGCGGGATTCTTCGCATAGAGCTCGCGGGATTTGCGATTAATAGTCGGCAACACGGTGCAGCGTTTGCGAATAGCCACGTGATTCGGTCGTGCCCGCGGCTCAAGAATATAGAGTTTGACGCCGTATTCGCCTTCCACCGGTTTGAAAGCCGGACAATTTTTATAGATGCCGTGCAGGTAGGTTAGATGGGTGGTGTCGGTGGTATTTTCGACTCCCTGGAGCCAATTGCAGTGATAAGCCTTGCCCGCTTCGGCGTCGCCGCGTTCAACCACCCGATAGCCCTCTTGCACCAAGACATCGTAACGCGGCAGCGGCGGCGGGCTGTTCTTGCCCAAGTAGGCAAATACGAATCCGCCCAGCTCGCGCGCCGGATAACAAGGATGTTGAATATTCGGCGCCGTCTTGATCGGCTCCGCCGGCCGGTCGACGATCTTGCCCTGCCGGTCGTAACACCAGCCATGATAAGCGCAGCGAATGCCGTTGGTCTGAATGATGCCGTACTCAAGCGACGCGCGCCGGTGCGCGCAAAACGCGCCGAGCAAAGTTAAATGTCCGGACAGGTCGCGGAACAACACCAATTCTTCGCCGAGGATTTTCACCGGCACCGGGATATCTTTGACTTCGTCGGAAAGCGCCACCGGCCACCAGAATGACCGCAAGTAATTCCCGCCCGGCGTTCCCGCGCCGACCCGAACCACATCATCCCAGGTAAGATCGCTTGGCTTGATCATAAGCCTGTCTCCTTTTCGGCGACATGAACCCTATCGGAACCGGTATTCCTCGGGCCGAGGTCACAAGTGATAGGCCAGCGGGCTGTCATCCCGAACGAATGCGAGGGATTTATCCGATCGAAACGACAACCTTCTGCGCGCGAGATTTGACTCCGATTTCATTTTTGCGCCCATTGCGTTCTTTGCGGCCAATTCTCCGCATCCGCTTCTGCGTCCGCGAACGATTGGAACGGCTTGAACGATTGGAACGATTGGAACATTTTCACCTCGTTCCCTATTTCGCCATCTCACTGACCAAATCCGTGATCGCTGAACGGTCCCACACCGACGGGCCCCAAAGCCGAATGTAGTTCGCATTTTTTTGCCGCTGCGCCCGCAGCGGCAGATGGTCTTTCGGAATATCATCGCGCAGAGAATTATACGCGGGCTCATTGCCTTGGGGTTCCTGCACGGCCATCTGGCCGTCGCGCGACAAAAACCAATTGACCAGAACTTTCGCTGCGTTGGGATGGGGCGCTCTGTTCGCGAGCGCGATCATCGTCCCGCCCGCTTCCAAACCGACACCGTCCTTTCTCATGGTATGAGCGTCGAGCACCTCGACGGGCAGCCCTTTATTTCTCGCATCTTCAAGCTGTTCGGGCTTGGCCGTGATCGCCAGGGGATATTTACCCGAGGCGATCCAATCGAGTTGCTGGCCTTCGTTACGGATCAACGTCAGACCGGCCAGGGTGAAAAGCTTTTTAATAAACTCCGGCCCCAGCTGCGGGTTGTTGTAGAGAAACAACAAAGGACTCGCGCCGCCCGGATCGCGCGGATCTTTGAGGGTAATTTTGCCCTTCCACTTGGGATCCAACAAGTCCGTGTAGCCGCGCAGAGTCTGCACCTCGACGATTTTTGGATTGTATCCCAACAGATGGAGCGGAAACGCCGCATAGATAAAAACATACTGGTTCTCGACATCGTTGTATTGGTGCCGCCCCTCGAACCATTTTGCTTGATCTTTGACTTCGGGCAACATCAACGCCGGCGGCAACGGATCGATGGCCTTGGCTTTGTAAAGCGACGTGCTGGTGCCGCCGCCGAGGCGAATCACGTCGACAAGATATTTCCCCGCGCGCCGTTCCGCCATGATCCGCTGCAGGTGTTGCGCGGCGGTTGCATGAAGCAAGTTGACTTTGATCTTGGGATATTTTTTCTGAAATGCCTGCCACTCGGAATCGCTGGCGATCTTGTAGACGTTGACTTGCCCTTCCTGCTCGGCGGCTTTGACGGTGCGTTCCCATTCGACATCGGGCGGCGTTGTCACGGATTCAGCCGCAAGCACCAGGGGCGGCAGCGATAGTTGATACAGCAACAAGATGAGCGGCCGAAAACTCGGGCGGATCATCATCGATCCTCCTTGCGCCGGGTTAGAGATCCAACGTCGCCGGCGCGAACAAATCTTCGATTTTTGCTTTCTGCGGCGTCAAACCCTGCTCGTAGGAATAGTCAATGATCGTCTGCAACATCGGCCGGTTGCGCTTGATGCCGTACGGATAGGGATCATCACCGAGAATCTCGCGCGTCTTGGCGGCGTATTCTCTGCCGAAAAAAAGCCCTGTAGGCAGATTGTCGATGAAGCGATCGCGCCACGCCTCTTTTGCGGCGGCAAACGCCTTGTATAGATTAAACGCCAGCCAAGGATACTTGCGCGCCACGTCGCCGCGGATCGCATAGGCGTGATTGGCCGGGGCGAAACCGTGCTGCTTGACGAACCGGGCGGCTTCAGAGATGCGATCGGGGAAAAGCGGTTTCACTTTGCTCCAATCTCCGCTTTCGGCACGGATATGAGTCGACCGGTCGATGATGTTTGATTCACGCGAAAATGCCCGGGTCACCGAGGCAACGTCGATCTCATGATTGACCAACATCGAAGCGATACTTTTATCGGCAGGGATCTTATTGAACGAGATGCCCTTGGGCGGAGCAAATCCGGTCGCGCCGCCGTGGCTCAACTCATCGGTCCGTTCCATGTACCAGTCGACTTTGTACTGAGACACGCCGAAGTCATGCTCCAAGGTGCCGCGCACCCAGAGCGAAGCGGTCTGCTGGTATTCGCCGACGCCAATTCGATGGCCAGTCACGTCGCTCGGTTGCTTGATTCCCGAATCGACATGGTAGGAAAGCTCGGCATGAAAAAAACGGCGCGCCGGGAACACCGGAATCGCGATGAAATCCATGCCGCGCGATCGCGCGATCAGATACGACGACAGCGACATCTCGGAAATTTCAAATTCGTGAAACTTGAGCTGGCGCCAGAAAGTCTCCGAAGGATCGGAATAGGTCGGAATCAGCTCGACGCCTTCCGCTTGGATGCTGCCATCCATCAGCGGCTGCACGCGTTCATTATAAGCGGAAACGAAGCTGAGACTTAGTCGTGGCATAAAACCTCCGGTTTCGGGTTCAAAAGTTCAAGGTTCAAGGGTTCAATTTTAAAATGCCTTCCGAGCTCCGAACCTTGAACTTTTGAACGCTTGAACCCTTGAACACCTCCCGTCGCGCGCGGCGACGGGGCGCGATTACTTCTGCGTACACCCCGGATGATACGGCATATTGCATCGGGCGCCGGCAAGCTTCATCGAAGCTTCGAACTCCTGATGTATACGCGGATCTTCGTCTTCGAACTCGATTTGCCCGCCGCCTTTTTTAATACTGGTATAAGTCCCGCCCTCGCCATCCTGCATGCGCATGAAGCGGAATTTCCAGCTGCCCCAACGCAGCGCTAAGTAACGCGCCGGCTTGGCGCCGGAGTTAAAGTGTTGATGAAACCATTGATCCGGCGGTACCACGACGCTACCGGGTTTCCAGTTGACCCGCTGCATGTCCTGCCCCTCTGGCCAAAGCACCGAATAGCCTTGGCCGGTGAGAATGATGACATGGGCGCCCGGCCCGTGCTTATGGCCCTTTTTATAGGTACCGACGGGAAATTCCGATATATGCGCGCACATGGTTTGCCCGGCGAGGTTGAATTTCATGTTGGTGCTGCCCTTGCCGCGCTCGCTGTAGTCGGCCAGGCCGACCGTGTGAGTGTCCGGAACAAAGTTGGTCGTCATAAAAAAACGGCCAGTGACCTCGCCATTGCCGCTGAAGTAGTCATCCTGCGCCGGGTCGAACCGGTCGAGAAACGGATAATCGTTGTTGAATATAAAATCGACATTATGAAACAGGTTGATCATGAAGCATGAATTGGTCACAGCGAAGTAGCGCGCCGACTCAGTGCCGCTAGCATTGAAATGTTGGTAATAGGCGTTGATCGGCACGGCGAACAAGCTGCCCGGACCCCATTCAAAAGTGTGCTTCTTGCCGTCTTTCTGCCAGACCGTCGTCGCGCCGTAGCCCTTAGTGACATAAACCATCTCTTCGTAGAGATGCTTCTGCGTTTTGGTTTTGCTTTTCGGCGGAATCTCACAGACATAGCCGTCGTTCACTCCGCCAGTGCCGTCAAGCACGACAAACGAGCAAGGCACGCCCTTCAAATCCCAATGCTCGACGGGGACTTTGTTCAAATCCTCGACGAAGAAACCTGTGACCAGCGGGATTTTTTGCTTGGCTTGCCATTCTTTGTAGGTATCGATGCGTTCGTATTTAATCGCTGCGGGCGCCTGGGTCGTTTCCGCCATAAAAAATCCCCCGTGAGGCAAGAAATTAATTCGCTAACTGGTGTCCTATCGCGAGCTACGCTGGCGGTCAACCGGACAAAAAAAGGCCGGCTAGAAAGCCGGCCTTATCGCTCCGAACCTTGAACTTTGAACGTTCGAACCTTGCACCCTAGAAGTAATCGCGTCGCGATTACTTCTGGGTGCACCCCGGATGATACGGCATATTGCACTTGGCGCCGGCGGCTTTCATCGCCGCCTCGAAGTCTTTGTGAATCTGCGGATCCTCGTCCTCGAACTCAATCTGATTGCCGCCGAGTTTGAGGCTCGTATAAGTGCCGCCTTCGCCGTCCTGCGAGCGCATGAAACGGTAGCGCCAGTTATTCCAGCGCAGCGCCAGATAGCGCGCCGGCGCCGCGCCGGAATTGAAATGTTGATGAAACCACTGATCCGGCGGCACCACCACACTGCCGGGTTTCCAATCGACCCGCTGCGG
>DASSGE010000292.1:0-2082 GCA_035693605.1 Binatia bacterium | reverse complement strand
TAGACGCTTCGCCGGTTTGTTCTATTACCGGCTCGCCTTCGGTGGTTTTTTTTACCGTCACCTTGTCTTTGACCAGATCTTGACTGCCTTCGGCCTTTTCCGAGGACTTCGCCTTCTGGCGAACAGTCTCAGCAACTTTCTCGGTGTTTTGTGCAATCGTAATCGCCTCCATAGCCTGAATTTCGTTGCTGCGACCACACGCGCACAAGGCCAAGAGGCTCAGAATTAAGCAAGGTGCAGTCAAGTGAAAAGTTGCTTTTAGCATATAAAACTCGCGGACCCGGCGTTCCATTAACCAAGGAACGTGCCAAGGAAAATAACTTACAAATGGCAAGACTCGTGCAACCCCCGTCGCAAATATGAGACAGAGCGCATGTTATGGCCTCAGCTTCGGGACTCATCAGCGCCATAAGAACCCGGCGCCAAAACGACACGGGTCCATTGACGTGCGTGGTTTGAGTTTGATTGATTCTCGCGCCGCAGGTTTTTGGCCGGCGTGTTCAATGGTGCTGCGGCAGAGTCTGCCGTGGACAATTAAATTTTTTATATTGACTGGCGATTTTGCCATGCTTGAATAAATCACGAGCGCATTATTGGTCAACAAAGGTTGTTGCGAAGCAAACACACAAGAGCGAGGCTTTAATGGAAGAACATATTTACAAGCAGGTCGAACTCACGGGCTCCTCTCATGCTTCGATGGAAGCGGCGATTCAAAATGCCATCACCAAAGCTGGCAAGACGCTGCACAACATTCACTGGTTTCAGGTGATCGATACCCGTGGTTACATTGCCGACAACAAAGTCGACTATTGGCAGGTAACCATCAAACTGGGCTTTCGCCTGGACGACTAACTCGTCTATCTCCACCGCGACCGCAGTCACGCGTTATCGCGCGCACCATCGGCGATTCAATCAACGGTCGGCTACGGTCGAGCACCGTCCGTGAGCCAGCGCGCGGGCGGGAAAAGTGGCATGCCGCTGCAGGATATGTTTTGCGGCGCTTACTTTGGACCGATCATTCGTCGTCCAATCGACGTTTAATTGCGCCAACGACCTGGAACGATTGCGCTCACCGCTGATTCATGACGTCGCCGCGCGGGTACACCGCGAAATTCCAAGACAGCATTCTATGCGTTAGGAAGCGGCTTTGTTTGCTCTGCCGCACTTCGTTTTCATCGCAAGGATTGGGTCTAGAAATCCGGAAATCGCCGTAGCCCTCGGGCCTCCGATGGCTCGCGGCTCAATCGCCAGGAACATGTCACTGGAAGACCTGAGCTGAAACTTGATTTGCAGGATAATCAGGTTATAAAAGCCCCTAAGCCCTAGTTTGACAACTTTCCGGTCCGGCGCTACTACTCGGCCCAGAAAAAATTGTTTTAACTTTCGTATACAAGACCAGGAGGTAGAAGAATCATGTCAACCACAACGGAGCGCCCTCTCGCTGATGCGCTCACCGCAATCAAGACACGCCGCTCGGTAAAGGAGTACCTTCCCACCGAGATTCCTCGGGAGTGGATCGAGGAGCTGCTCGACGCCGCCCACTGGGCGCCCAACCACAAACTGACCCATCCGTGGCGTTTTCACGTGTTCTCCGGCGCGGGGCGCGAGCGCTTGGTCGCGGCTCGGCAGGCGGCAGTGCGATCGGCCGCGCAAAGAAAAGGCGAACCAGTAAGCGAAGAGGCTCTCAAATTCGCTCGAGATAAATGTTTTTCGTCGCCAGTCCTGATCATCGTTTCCATGGTGGGCGACGAGAAAAAAATCACCGACCAGGAGAACTACGCCGCCTGCTGGTGCGCGATCGAGAATCTGTTGGTCGCCGCCAACGCGCGCGGTCTAGGCAGCTATCCCAGCACGGGCGACTGGATCGACCAAAACTTCGTCGGCCCGGTCCTCGGACTGACCGAGAAAGAGCGGCCGGTGGCGTGTATTTTCTTGGGCTACTCCGAGCAGCCGACGATGGCCAAGCGCCTGCCCGTGGATCGTCATACCACCTGGTATACCGAGGCGTAAAATTCTCACCTGCGTATCTTAGCAAACTCGGCGAGTACAAAATTACTGGGCAGACCAAAGGGGATTAAAGCA
>DASSGE010000291.1:0-2175 GCA_035693605.1 Binatia bacterium | reverse complement strand
GTTGGCGAAAAAGTTTACCTCCATCTCGATCCGGCGAGCTGCAACGGGGTGCCGGCGGATGACAAAGAGGGTGTTGATGAATCGATGTTGGGGGACTAGAATGCCCCAACGCTGGAATTTGAAAGGAGAGTTATTTGCATGACAGCACTAGAGGCTAGAAAATTAGCCGAAGACGAAATGAAGGCCGGAAAAACTCCGAAGTACACCGATTTGCGGGATTGGTTGGAAATCGTCGACAGTATCGGCGAGCTGAAAAAAGTTGACGGTGTCGACTGGAATCTTGAAATGGGCACGCTCGCGGAAATATTCGCGCGCGAGACCAAAGGCGGCCCGACGCCAGCCGTTCTTTTCGATAATGTCCCCGGCTACCCCAAAGGTTTCCGCACCTTGTTTGCCCAGAATGCGTCTTTCAAAAGAATGGCGCTCAACTTGGGCTTGGACATGAACCTTTCTAATTTGGACTTGGTGCGCGCCTTCCGCCAAAAGCTGGTAAACCACGAGCCGATCAAACACAAGGTGGTCACCAAAGGTCCGATCTTGGAGAACGTCGATTCAGGCGACAAGGTGGATCTGTTAAAGTTCCCCGTGCCATTCATGCATGAACTCGATGGCGGCCGTTTCATCGGCACCGCATGCCTAGTGACGACCCGCGACCCTGACGAGGGGTGGGTCAATTTCGGCGCTTACCGCGGCATGGTTCATGACGGCAAGAGCATGGGCCTGTACATTTCTCCCGGCAAACACGGCAGTATCCAACGCAATAAATATTTCGAACGCGGCAAACCCTGTCCAGTCATCGTTTCCGTCGGCCAAGACCCGGTGCTGTTCATGGTTTCCGGTAACGAGATCGATTACGGCGTGTCGGAGTTCGACTATGCCGGCGGCCTCAAAGGCGCCCCCGTTGAAGTCATCGAGGGCCGCTCCACCGGACTGCCCTTTGCTGCCAATGCTGAAATCGTTATTGAAGGTTGGATGGACCCGACCGACCGTAAGACCGAAGGGCCTTTCGGTGAATGGACCGGTTATTACGCCAGTTCGAGCCGTCCGGAGCCGGTTATTCGGGTCGAAAACGTTTACTACCGCAATGATCCCATTCTCTGCTGCGCTCGTCCCGGACGACCGCCGTCAGACTATTCCATCGCCAAGTGTATGGTGAAGGCATCATTGATTTGGGAACAGGTTGAAAAAGCCGGCGTACCTGATGTGCGCGGTGTCTGGTGTCACGAGGCCGGCGGTGGCCGCTTGCTCAACATCATTTCGATCAAGCAACGCTATCCCGGACATGCCCGCCAAGCAATGTTGGTGGCTTCGCAGGTTCATGCCGGCGCTTATCTCGGCCGTTATGTGATCGTTGTCGATGAAGACATTGACCCCACCAATACGTTCGATGTCCTGTGGGCTTTGGCCAGCCGTTCGGACCCAGTCGAGTCCATAGAGATCCTGCGCCGCTGCTGGAGTGGCCCGCTCGATCCGCGCATCCACCCCTCTAAGAAGGGCTTCAACTCCCGTGCGGTGATCGATGCCTGTCGGCCGTTCGAGTGGCTCAAAGACTTCCCGCCAGTTGCCGAGTCGTCTCCCGAGCTGCGTGAGAAGATTTACAATAAGTATAAGAAGCTCATCGAAGGATAAGCCAAATCTTCAACTGAAGTGTGAAAGGGTGGCCGTTGATAACGGCCACCCTTTTTTTTGTGCCGCGGCCGCTCGTAACTAACCGCGATGGCATTTCCCCGATTTCCGAACTGTGCGAAAGCACCAACGCAATTCTCTAAGAATTAAGAATTTGGTCGGCGGTTTTGCCAGTCTGACGCAGTCAATGCTCAGTCACGCGCTGGCATTCGTCTTGCTCAATCCTCTCTTAAACGTTCTGTTAAGTGACAATTCATTTCGAAAATTCGAGGAGGAGAATATGTTCACCGATAAGATCGAGTTGAAAGATTTTGACAAGATGGAGCCTGAGTACAAAGAACTCTTGGGCCATGTGTTGACGATCCAGGCGGACTGCGAGATTGGCGGGCCGCACCTTTACGTCGAGAAGATGCTGCCGGCGGCGCCCACCAAGCTCGATCAATTGATCGTCGCGCGCACCGCGGCCGAAGAAATCGATCACTACCGCAAGGTCGCGCGGGTTGCCGGCGATATCGGTGTCGATGTTTCTTTCGTGTTGAGCCAGCCCAA
>DASSGE010000290.1:0-2802 GCA_035693605.1 Binatia bacterium | reverse complement strand
CGTGATAACAATTTCATTTTCAATAACCCCTATATGTTCACGTCGCGCTATGCCGGGGAGGAGGATTACTTCAGCGGCAAGGGCAAGTTGTTTACCCGCCGAGTCTGGGAATCAAATTTTATCGACAACGCTCCCGACATGTTGCTTTACGGCTGGAAGGAACGCGGCGCTGGAGGCATCAACGCCATGTTGGAAATGGCCGACAACAACACCAAAAGCCACATATCGGAATTTCCCATCGGCACCTATAAGAAAGCCCATCGTCATGGACCGGGGGCTCATCTGGTATTGCTGAGCGGCACCGGCGGCTATTCACTAATCTGGACCAAGGAAGACCGCTCGGACATGATCAAGTGCGATTGGGCGTTGGGCTCCATGGTAACTGTGCCCAGCGACAACTGCTATCATCAGCATTTCAACTCGGGCACGACGCGTGCCCGTTATTTGGCACTCCGCCCGGGCGATATGGGCCTCTACAAGAAAGGCCGGGGCGGTGGCGGCGAAAACGCCGACAAAAGCCTCAAAGAGGGCGGCTGGCAAATTGAATATGAGGATGAGGAGCGCGAGATTCACCAGATCTTCGAAAAAGAACTGAAAGCCCACGGTGCGACGTGCAAAATGAAAGCATTTATTCCGTGGTGCACCGGCGAGGTCGGACCGACCAGCGAACGAGACACCTAACTTTCCATTCATCGCGATCGGAGAGCTGAGCGGTTGTAGGCGTTTGGCTCCCCGACGAAGATTGTTTCCGTGACGCGATCTCACCCAGGCGACTCTTCACGTCGATGCGAATTTCCATCGCTTCGTTGTGGTGATGCCTGAGTCTTCAAGGCGCAAATAGGAAAACACGCCGCGGGGAACGGCCAACTCCATTCGGCTAACTTCAAAAGTCGGCTGATCTTATTGCCGCGCGGCGATGCGCAAAAAGCAAAAGGTTCAACATCCGTAATCGCGGACGTTGAACCTTTGCGTTTTTGACGACCTGACGGTTAGTTGAGTTGAGTTGCGGCGCTGTCTTTGGTCAAGGGTGTCTGGGGCTTGCGCCGATTGGGGTTGCGCAGGATCTGCAGCGATTTTTGCTCGATCTGGCGAATGCGTTCGCGCGTCACAGAAAACTTCTGGCCGAGTTCTTCTAGCGTGTAATCACGTTTGAGCTCGATGCCGAAGCGCATGCGCAGCACCGCTTCTTGGCGCGGCGTGAGTACCGACAACGCTTTGCGCACTTCGGAGCAGAGAGTGCTTTCCAAGGCTTGGGTCTCGGGCTGCGGTCCGATGCGGTCCTCGACGAAATCGCCGAGTTCGTCACCATCTTCCCAAACAGGGGTGTGCAGCGATACCGGTTCGCCGTGGCTCTGCACCGAGTTAAGCATCTCTTGCACCGAGATCCCCAGTTCCGTTGCCAGTTCCTCGGGCATCGGTTCTCTGCCGAGCCGGCGCTGCATCTCGCGGGCGGTTTGCATGACCTTGTTGCGCGACTCGACCCGGTGCACCGGCACGCGAATGGTGTGACCGGTATCGATCAAACCCCGGGTGATCGCCTGGCGAATCCACCAACTGGCGTACGTCGAGAAGCGAAAGCCCAGCCGATAATCGAACTTGTCGACGGCGCGCATGAGCCCGAGATTGCCCTCTTGAATGAGGTCGAGAAACGCCAATCCGCGATTCATGTATTTCTTGGCGATGCTGACGACCAACCGCAAGTTGGCCTCGGTAAATTCTTTGCGGGCAATCTGAACCATCTGCTCGCCATGGGCAAGTTCACCGGCGAGCCGCTTGATAACGTTCACGTCGCGGCCGACGGATTCTTCGATCGTCTCGATTTCCTCGGCGATAGAATTTTTCTGCGAGCGAGTGGCACGCGATTTTTGCTGTTCGAGTTCCTCGACCCGCGTGGCGGCACGTTTGAGCCGGACCGTCCACGCGTCGACATGAACAGCGGCGAGATGAAGGTTTTGGATCAAGCCGCAGATCTTGGCGGTCAGAGCCGCTTCTTTTTCAGTCAGCGAGGCAAAGCGTTCTTTGGAAATGCGTTTGTGGCCGAGCTCGCGATGGAGGTCTTCCTGGCTCTGGCCCAGCCGGCGCAGTCTCGCGACGGCTTGCAGGAATACCTTTGGGTCTTGTCCGTCATTGGCCTCTTTGTCGTGTTCGTCTGGCTTTTCCAGAACTTCGTTGATTTCCAGTTCGCCGTCGGCGACTTTGCGGCCGAGCTGGACGACATAACGCAACGCCGAAGGCGCAGAAAATAACGCCCGCAAAATTTCATTCTGACCAGCCTCAATACGCATGGCCAGTTCAATTTCGCGCTCGCGGCTTAGCAACGGCACGGCGCCGATATCGCGCAAATACTGCTGAACCGAACTCATAGCGAAATCGGATTCCTTGACCTCCGGTTCCGCTTCCGCCCCGGTTTCGTTAATCGAGCTGAAGCTGTCCGCGTCGGCGGGAGCGAGGTCGATTTCCTTCTCGTCGAAAATTTCTTCGATTGGCTTATCTATGTCAAATTCGCTTGCCACTGTATTCTCCTTAGATAACCCGCGAAGGGCTATCCGGTTCCAAAAAATCCGCTCTTTCTACCAAGAGAGCTTTAGCATTAGACGCGCCAAGTCATTGAACAGTTCGCAGGATTTGCTGATATGCCAGGAGGTGTTTCCCTCAATTTTGGGCGTGCGTCAAAAATCGTAGAATTGTTAAAGGCTTAATCTATAAAATTCACGTATTCTATAACCATGAAAGTAAGGACGATGGATCAATCTGTCAAGGTCAACTGCGCCCCAATAAATCTGAATATGCCCCGCAAATGGG
>DASSGE010000289.1:0-3089 GCA_035693605.1 Binatia bacterium | reverse complement strand
ATTAGAAGTCAGCACCCAGAGGTGAGAATTCTGTAATCAGCGTTCAGAAATCCACGAGACTCGAGGGAAGGAGGTTCCTGATCGCACGCTTCTAGCTTGTCGCTCCTGGATTCTGACTACTGGTTACTCGCTGCTCACTTCTTCTCCCGATCCAGTTCCCGCACCACTTCGGTCGTTATACTCCAGTCGACGATATCGCTCGGCTTGATAGCGCCGGCTTTCTGCTTGGTGCTTCGCAGTGTCGTCTCGATGAAATCCACCACTGCTTCGTCGGTGGTCCGGCCGGAATCGCGGAATGATTTCACCATCTGCGCGATCGATAGGCGCGCTTCTTTGTCGTTCAAATTTAGAAACTGCTTGGCAAACGCCTCGGCCTCGGAGCGGTTGGCCGCGATGTAACGGCGTATGCGCTCCAAGCCGCGCACGATCGCCTTGACCTCGGCTCGGTCCTGCTGGAGTTTTCTCTTGCTGGTCGCCAGGCCGGAGAACGGCATGTCGAAAATCTCCGACGAATCGAACAAACGATTGGCGCCCTCTAGCTCCGCCTTGATATCGTACGGCGGTCCCAAGATCGCGCTGTCGATGGTCCCGGCGGCAAGCGCACTGTACAAAGTGCGGCTGTCGCCGATCTGCAACAGCGTCACCTGTTTTTCCGGATCGAGACCGTGATGTTTGAGAATCGTCCGCGCGGCGAGATCGTAGGCGCCGCCGAAGACGCTGATGCCAACCGTCTTGCCCTTCAGGTCGGCAACCTGCTTGTACTTGCCCTTAGACACCAAATACATCTGTGCTTTGAACATGGAATAAATGCCGACGATCGGTGCGCCGGCAATGGCCGCGCGCAATGCGCCGCCCATCGCCGTAGAATAATCCACGTCGCCGCTCATCAAGCCTTTCGCCGCGATACTGGTCGACATGTAGATCATCTTCACATCCAAGTTGGCTTCCCTGAAAAATCCCTTGCGGCTCGCCCAGGCAAACGGCATCTCGGCGATGGTGCGCCCGGAGTAACCGATCACCGCGTCGCGCGCAGACGATTCGTGGGAAAGCCCGAGTAACAGGATAAGAATCACAAAAGATTTTGTCGCGAACGAAAGCATGGCACCTCCAACACTTACACGTAGTATTTCCATCGCCTCGATCGAAAAGACATAGCGAACTCACCGGCTTGAGTGAAGTATCTGAAGTTGCCGGCCCGAAATCGATTTCTTCTCGGTCACTCCGATTTATCGCCACCCCGGTGAAAACCGGTGTCCGTCCCCAACCTCTAACTGGATAGCGTTTTCCAACGGTATGACGGACCTAGCCGCCTGTACGTCACAACCATCCACTCTTTTCACTTCCACTGATTTAGCAAACGGCCTTGCACCACTGCAAACTGAATCCGCTGGTGCGTCAAGCTACGGGGCAACTGAAATTCGGTTGTAATGAATCGACGCATCGCCTTGACAGTGGAAAAACCTCCCATATAAGATCGTCGCAATACAAATCATCGGCACCGAATGAAAAGCTCATTTCCAAAGAGCTTTTTGCAGACATCGACGAAAGGAAAAACATGACGAACCTCAGTGGCAAATGCGCCATCGTAGGCATGGGCGAGACGGTGGTGGGCAAACGGCCCGATGCCACCACCAACTCGCTCCATCTCGAAGCGATCAAAGCCTGCCTGGACGATGCCGGCATCAAGGCATCGCAGGTCGACGGGCTGTTAACTAACCAACCGCTCAACGACGCGCACCGCAGCTACGCCACCAAGCTCTCGCATATGGCCGGCATCGATCCGCTATTTGCCACCGATCTGGCGCTCGGCGGCGCAACGCCCATCGCCATGGTGCAGCATGCGGTTATGGCGATCGAGGCCGGCATGGCGACCACCGTCGTCTGCGTCCATGCGCGCAAGCGCTCCACCGCCGATCCCACGCCCGGCCATCCGATCCGGCGCGGCGACGAGCATTGGGAAGAGCCCTGGGGCCACTTCGCCGCTGCCGGCGGCCACGCATTTGCGGCGCAGCGCCATATGTACGAGTTCGGCACCACCAGCGAAGATCTCGCCCACGTCGCGATCTCCACGCGTTATCATGCGAGCCTCAACAAAAATGCCACGCTGCGCAAACCCATGACCATGGAAGATCATCAGAACTCGCGCATGATCGTCGCGCCGCTGCGCTTGTTCGACTGCTCGCTGGAGTCCGACGGCGGTGGAGCGGTGTTGGTGACCAGCGCCGAGCGCGCGCGGGATTTCCGCAAAAAACCGGTGGGGATTTTGGGCATGGGGCAGCACCACCCACACTGGAGCCTGCTCGATGCACCGACGCTCACCACTCTCGGCGGCAAGAAATCTTCCGAGACGGCGTATCGCATGGCGGGTTTAAAGCCGAAAGACATGCAGTTCGCGCAGATCTACGATTGTTTCACAATCACGGCAATGATCACGCTCGAAGATTACGGCTTCTGCAAAAAAGGCGAAGGCAAGGACTTCGTCAAGAACGGCCGCATCACCATCGGCGGGCAGCTACCGCTCAATACACATGGGGGCTTGTTGTCTCAAGCTCATCTCGAAGGCCAGCTGCATATCACCGAAGCGGTCAAGCAACTGCGCGGCAACGAGGTCGAACCGGAACGGCAAGTGCCAAACGCGAAGGTCGGCATCGTCAGCGGCCATGGCGGCAGTCTGGCGATGCATGCAACGATGATCTTGGGGGCATTATGAGCAAAGACGAACGTGGGCGCGCTTCGCGCCGAGGACAACCCTATCTCGAAGAACCTGAAGCCAAGCCGTTCTGGGCCAATCTGCGGGAACACAAACTAACCGCCCAACGCTGCTCTTCGTGCAGTAAAATATTCGGCTTTCCGCCGCAGTCGCACTGCCCGCATTGCCTGTCGAGCGAATACCAGTGGGTGCCACTCAGCGGCAAGGGAACGATCTATTCCCATATCGCCTATCACCGGGCCTGGCATCCGGCATATCAGGACAAAATTCCATACAACGTATCGCTGGTCGACCTCGACGAGGGCGGCCGATTGGTATCCAACGTGATCGGCTGCGCGCCGGAGGACGTCAAGATCGGCATGAACGTCGAAGTGATCTT
>DASSGE010000288.1:0-6184 GCA_035693605.1 Binatia bacterium | reverse complement strand
ACACGACGCCGACTGTGGCTGGGATTCGAGGTCCCAGACGGTCAGCCAAGTAGCCGCTCAACGGCGCCAGCGCCACGGTGAGTATCGATGGCGCCATGAACAGAAGACCGATTCTGGTCGGCGTCATATGAAGAATATCCTGCAGATAAAATGGCAACAGAAATCCGGTCAAGGAATAGCACATGGCAACGATTAGCAAACTGATGACGCTGAAACTAAAACGTCTGATTTTGAACAGCTGTAAATTGACGAAGGGATTTTTCGCGCGCGACTCGTGCACCAGGAACCCGATCAGGGATAAAACGAATGTAGCCATCAACAATGAGCGCATGGAATCGCCGACTGCCTGCTGGGTGCGCCGGTCGAAGAGAAAAACCAACGTGCTAGTGATCGCGAACAGCAGCGCCGCGCCCAGGTAATCGATGCTGCCGGTTTGGTGGTGGGCGATTGCGGTGCGGCCGCGCTTCATATTCGCCAGCGCCAGAAGCGTGCCGCCAAAGCCGACCGGCGCCAGGAGAAAGAAACTCCAGCGCCAGCTGAAATAATCGATCATCACCCCGCCGATGCCGGGACCGAGGATGAATCCGACATGGTGCGCGGTGGTCATAAAACCCTGCGCCCGGCCGGCGAGGTCCTCGCTCACCGCCTCAGACGCTAGCGCCCGGCTCGACGATTGCAACATCGCCCCGCCGATACCTTGAACAAAACGCGCGCCGATCAACTGTAAAACAGTTTGGGAAAAGCCGCAGAGCAAAGAACTGACGGCAAACACGAGAAATCCCAGGGCAAACATTTTCTCCCGTCCCCAGATATCCGATATGCGGCCGAACACCACCGATAGGCCGATATTCGATAGCTGATAGGACAGTAACGCCCACGACACACCGAGCAGATCGGTCCCCAAGCTCTGCGCCACGGTTGGCATCGAGATAGAGACGATCCGCGTTGCCGTCCCGGAAAAAAATGTCCCGAGCAGCGCAGTAGCCAGGAGCAAATAATTGATGCGGGAATCCACGGTGACGCAGCTTGTCGAAGAAAGAGTGTCTGAGTAATAGCGCCGAACCGTCGGCGGAGCAAACTAGGGTGGACAAAATGCCAGGCACGCGGTGCTCAAAACAACGCTGGGATTCACCGCAAAAACGCCACGGACAGCGGCTAGCCGAGTTGTCTTCACCGTTACCTCGAGTCCTCAGGTCGACAACACATACCCTGCCACCATCCACGCACGGGAGCTAATGTTGCGGCGCAATCGCGCGATCAGGTCATCGCAGCACCTGCCATACTTCCATTTCCCCCTTTCCTTTGACCTCGATCTTACCGCGCGGCTCGCAGACAAAGTCCTGTCCGATCAGATCGTGGGTCGCGCCGGTGATCTGAATGATGCCGGCGCCGCCATGGGATTCCATGCGGCTTGCTGTGTTCACCGCGTCGCCCCAAAGATCGTAGATGAACTTCTTCTGGCCAATGACCCCGGCAACCACGGGACCGGAGTTTATCCCGATGCGCAATTCCAGTCGCTCACCGCTAAACTCGTGGCGATCGACGAAATCGCGCATTTCCAAAGCCAGGCGAGCCAACACCTGAGCATGGTCCTGCCGAGGCCGCGGTACGCCGCTGGCCACCATGTAGCAGTCGCCGATGGTTTTGATTTTCTCGACGCCATATTTGTCGACCAGGGTGTCGAAATAAGAGAACACTTGATTTAGCAGCTCGACGGTCTGCTTAGGCGTCAACTTGGCCGCGAGCGGAGTGAAGTTCACGACGTCGGCAAAAAGTATGGTAGCGCCGTCGAAATGATCTGCGATAGTTTGCCGACGGTCTCGCAAGATCGCCACGATATCCTTCGGCAAAATATTGAGCAGGAGTTGCTCTGACCGTTCGCGTTCGTCGCGCAGCAGACGAAAAAGCCGATCTCGCTGTTGCACGAAATAATAAAGAATTCCGAATGCAAAAATCGATACGCCGGAGATATTCATGGCGCTCAGGTACAACAGTGCGCGGGCTGGCAATATATTCATTGGTTGCGCGATCGCCTGCGAAAGACCTAAACCAGTGGCGAGCAGAACTAAATACGCCAAGAACCATCGAATCGCGCACCTCGGCGAAAGCACCACTAACGCTCCCAGCGGCGTCAACAGTCCCCATACCGCGTGCACCGCCGAACCGGAAATGCCACCGAGCACATAGGTCACCGCCAATGACGCGAAGAGATGGGTGCTGATGAATATTTTCAAGTAGATGTGAAAGTGGCGCCTGGTAAGACCAAAGAGAATTAAGCAAACCACGCTCACCGTGAGATAACCGAACATCGCCAGCGCCGCCGAAGGCGCGCCGTAGTGCAGAAACAGCCATCCGTATTGCAACAACGCGGGCACCGAAGCAACACTCGCGCCGACATATATCATCCGATGGATTCGTTCCTCGTCCTTTTCGGTCGACACAGCGCCGACCCGACCTAGAAATTTAAACACTTTATGCAATCGTGCTTTCATATGATGAGTTCTACTTGAAACGCCACTGGCACAAGCTGGCAATGAGACTCCAACGAATCCTTGCGCAACCCAGCGCACCCATAACAATACTAATCAACGCCTCTGATAAACACTTTAGAGCTACTCGGGGAGGGAAGCCACGACCGATAGGAAAACCTGCGACGATTGGTTAAGCGGTTCGCAAAACACCGCCACTTCGCGACAGTCACTTAAAAGCGGCCAAACGCTCGACTTGCCTTTCAGTCAAAGCGACCACCTCACGGCAACGGCAGCGTCAGCAAGCGCTGCTCCGGGAAAATCAGATGCTCGTGACCGGTTTCTGTGACCGCGCAGGTGTATTCGACTTGCACCGTGCCCCAGCCGGCTTCGTGGTTCGACGCTTCGAGGTTCATGGTCATGCCAGGCTCGACCGGAATGTTGGTCGTGTTCGGCAGGAACGGATCGTCGACCTCTTCGGCGGGGCCGAGCAAGAAAGGGAACTCGCGGGCTTCCAAGCCGATGGTGTGGCCGAGGAAAAAGTTTGAATAGTTCGGCAAGCCGTTGGCGCGCACGCCGGCAATCATGGTTTCATAAAGCTCTTGCGGGCGGACTCCGGGCTTGAGCGCGTCAACCGACTTGAGCACGCCGGCTTGAATGGCATCGTAGCGTTGGCGATGCTCCGCGCTCGGTTCGGCGCCGACACAACCGGACTTGCACACATCGGCGTGATAGCCGTTGATCGAGCAGCCCATATCGACACGGAAGATGTCGCCCTTCTGCAGCACGTTGTCTCTAATCGCTGGAAAGTTGCCGCCTCGGGTCACCGCCATGTGCATCCAGTAAACTTGCCCGCCGGCTTTGGCGATTTCGCCTTTGTAAATGCTCGCCAGTTCATTCTCAGTCACTCGCGGGCGGCAAGCGCGCAGCATGGTGTTGATCGCCTCTTCATTGACCGCCGCCGCCTCTCTGAGCCGCTGGATTTCTTCCGGCATCTTAATCATACGCACGTAGCGGAAAAACATCGACGCCGGCAGGAGTGTCGCCTGCGGCAAGTTGGCGCGAATCTTTTCATACTGCGTAATCGGAATCGCGAAGTGATCCAAGCCGATACGTCCTTTGCCCATGCCTTTGTCGTGAATCAGCTGCGCCAGCGCTTTTTCCGGAGTAAGACCCTTGGAGTCGCTGCCGGCAAGCTTAACCGTTCGTTGTTCCACGACGGACAGCTTCTTCATGTCGGCGACATGCGGGTTTCTCGGCCGGCCATAAATATATTTTTCTTCGATCCAGACATCATCGAGAGACGCATAACCGACGTCACCGCCGGGTATCAGCAGCGCCGGTTTGTGCGACGGATCACGCGGGTAAACGACATAGACCTGCGAGCCACCGTAGCGATAACCGTTCTGGCTCCACGACGCATGGCCGCTGAGGTAATAAATATTCTCGGGCGTCGCCGCCACCACACCCGCGAGATCATGTTTATCCATCAAAGCAAGCAATCGATCTTTGTTGTAAAGCATTAAAGAACCTCCGTCTCTTTTCCGACATTTCAATTATCAATTATCCAGTATCCATTTCACGACCGCCACGGCCGCGGCTCCAATGGCTTGACGGCAATTTCCAGCACCGCGGGGCCGGGGTGGGCCAAGGCCCGCTGCAGCGCGGGCGGCAATTCCGCCGGCTTGGAAATCCGCTCGCCAAAGGCGCCCAGTGCCCGCGCGACGCCGGCGTAGTCGCCGCGCAACGAGATGCCGATCTCATGGCCTTTGAAGCGCTCGTGCAATGTCTCGCGACTGGCGCCGAGACTTTCGTTGTTGAGGATAACCGTCAATGTACGGATGTCGTTGCGCGCCGCGGTTTCGATCTCCATGCCGGTCATGCCGAACGAACCGTCGCCGGTGAAATTCACCACGGTCTTGTCGGGATTGCCGAGCTTGGCACCCAGTGCCGCGGGTGTCGACCAGCCCATGGCGCTGGTGCCGCCGAAACCGATGAAGCCCAGCGGATTCAACGCTTCGTAATGATGCGACACATACGCCCGCGTCACGCCGGCGTCGTGCAAGAGAATGGTTTTCCTGGCGTCGAGCTGGTGCGTCAGATCCCAACAAACGCGGTAGGGATTCATCGGCACTTCGTTGGAAGTCAGCCGCGGGTTCCACGACTCGAGCCACTTGTCTTTGAGCTCTTTAATCTCCGCCGCGACATCCGCGCCCATTCCGTTGCGATAGCTGGCGAGTTTTTCTCTGCCCTGTAACAGTAACGCGCGCAGGAACAGTTGAATATCCGATAGCATGGCCAGATCGGCCGGATAATTCTTGTGCAGCTCGGCGGCGTCGATATCGACTTGAACCAACTTGGCATTGGCCGGCTTGGGCAGCCAGCTGGAAGTCGCGTGTTGGCGGAAGCTGCAACCGAGCGCAATCACGAGATCTGCTTCTTCGGCAAACTTGCGCGACTGTCCCGTGCTGTACACCGCGCGCGGATAACCGCCGAGACCGAGGCAAAGCGGATGATCTTCCGGCATCGCTCCCTTTGCCGGCAACGTTGCCATCACGGGAATGGCATAGGCTTCGGCAACGTTCACCAGATCCTCGGTCGCCCGCGACCACAAAGCGCCGCGCCCGGCGTAAATCAGTGGCCGCTTGGCACCGAGTAATAACTCGATCAACTTATCGACGTCGTCGGGATCGGGAGCGAAGCGCACGCGCCGGGTCTTGTGATAGGGTGGCATCTCCGCCTGCGCCATGCTGATATCCTGCGGCACCTCGATGATCACCGGCCCCGGTCTTCCCGATCGCGCCAAGGTAAACGCGCGGCGAAACACTTCGGGAATTCGCTCGGCCGACGGCACGCTGAACGTCCACTTCGCCATGGTCTGAAAAGTGTCGAGGTAAGGCACTTCCTGGAGCATGCCTTTGGCAAGTTGAGTGCGCGAGCTATGGCCGAAGATCACCACCAACGGCACGCAATCGGTAAAGGCATTGACGATGGCGGTAAAGGCATTGCAGCGGCCCGGCCCCTTGGTCACCATCGCCACGCCGACCTCTCCTGTGCTGCGCGCGTAGCCGTCGGCGATATAGACCGTCGCCTGTTCATGACGCGTCAGAATCAGCCGCACCGCGCCGTTTTCATGAAGCGCGTCGAAGATCGGCAAGATATCGTCCCCGGGCAGAGTGGCGACGAACTTCACGCCTTCAGTTTTAAGAATATCGACCAGAGCATCGGCAGCGCGCATAATTTGTTCTTTCTATTTGGCGGTGAATTTCCTGAAGAACCCCTCTTCCTCGAGCTTGCGAACGAATCGCATGTCGACGAAGTCTGCTGGATTCTTAATTTTCAAGTTGGGCTGGCGCTCGGCATAGTAGTCGAGCACGAAGCGAATCCCTTCGAGGGACGGCGGCAGGTTTTGATTGAGCAGTTGGCCGACAGTGCGCTGCGCTTCAAGCACCGCCGGGTCGTCCTTGGCGACGCGCATATACTTGGCCACCACCGGGACAGTCAACTCCGGTCGGGTCTTGTACAGGAAGATCGCTTCCGACGTCGCCCGCAGAATATTGAGAATCACCTCGGGGTTGGCGTCGATAAAGCGCCTGCGGCTCGACGAGCACGTCCCCGTAGAGCCGGTTGAAGCGGCGGACGACCTCGCGGGAAAACTCCAAGTGGGCCACCTGATCCTCCCCCACCGGCACCAGCTCGCCGCGGACGATCGTGAT
>DASSGE010000287.1:0-2338 GCA_035693605.1 Binatia bacterium | reverse complement strand
AACCGCCTGGATGTGTAATCTCAACGAAGTTGCCATAACCGAGACGCCGGCCACTGAACGAAACTACCCCGCCACCGATGGCGACCACCGGCGTGCCCGTGGGCGCCGCGTAATCGATCGCCTGATGGGGTCTGACGATGCGAAAGATCGGATGCGATCTCGATTGGCTGTACGGCGAGGAAATTCGAACATAACTTAGCGGCGCGCGCAGGAAAGATCGGCGCAGCTGTTTTCCTTCGCGATCGTAAAAATAACCGCGCCCCGGCTCCGGCGAGAAATAAAATGCGCTATGAACTTCGCCGTCCGCTGCCAATTCGGCGGCGCGTATTTTCCGCGGCACGCGCCGGCCGTTAGCATAATGGAATTCGTCGACCAACACCGAGAATGCGTCGCCGGATTGCAGGTCGGAAAAGAAATCGACGTCGTATTCAAATATCCTCGCCAATTCCAAGATATGCTCGGGAGACAATCCGGCGGCAACACCGTTTTCATAAAGGCTGGTCGATATGGTATTGCGAATCACTCGTGTTACCGGGGTCCAAGAGATTTCGTCTCGTTCGACCGTCCAGCCTTGCGGCGTGGTCCTGGCGCGGACAACGTTGTCGTCAAGCGGCACTTCCAGCTCTTGTACCGTTCGATCCTTCGGGTTGAGGGCTAGATTGACCTGACTTCCCGGACGGAGCGTGCGCAAATTTAAAACCGGGCGAACCTTGGCAATCAGATCGTGAGCGGAGGGCGCTTGAACGCCATGTCTCATTAGCACCGCCAAAAGCGTATCGCCGCGCTTGAGCTTGATCGCAAGCCGTTCAAAAGGGCCCGGCGTGATTGGCTCGGGGCTCGATGAGACCCGCGGTCGAAGGCTTTCCGATACCGGAGCGCACCAAAGCAGCACGGCGACACCCACGACAAAAATTATTGAACTGGCGATTGCAGGACGTAGGGTGGAGAAAACAGCATGCAGAAAATATCCAAGATATCGCAATGTTCGAATGATCATATCATTCATTCGTTGCTACAGCTTTGAATACGGCAGTCAAGAATGAAAACAGTTTTTCGCAGCCGTGCCGTCGCATTAGCGATACACCGGGTAAAGCAACGGGTTTGCGACGGCAGCCTGGACTGATACTCTTCGGAGAAATATTGGGCGTCACAGGCCAAAAAACCATCGCACAACTCGGCACGGAGCTGGTACGCTAGTTACTGGCGACAGGGGTTGCGGCGGAGATCTATCGAGATTGCAATTTCAATAACGGTTTTACCGAGGGAGAGCGACAACGCATGATACGGAAATCCACAATTATTCGCAGCGCGATGATCTTGACGCTGGTTTTAGCGCACACCGGCGCTGCCAGCGCCGGTGTGCCAACCGATCAGATTCGCGTCACTGTCGATCGCGTGCTCATGATCCTCAAGGACCCGGCCTTGAATGCCGCTGGCGCCAAAGAAGCGCGGCGCTCGGAATTGAGCAAGGCTATACTTCCAAGGTTCGACTTCGAGGAAATGGCGAAACGTTCGTTGGGCGCCGAGTGGCGCCGCCGGACGCCTGCGGAACAAGAAGAATTCATCCGGCTGTTTACCGAGCTGCTGAAGAATTCCTATATCGAGTCCATTGAATCCTACCGCGGCGAGAAGGTGATTTACCGCAGCGAGTCTCAGGACGGCGCGTATGCCGATGTCGGCACCAAAGTCATAAACGATCGAGGCGAAGAATTTACCATTGATTACCGGCTCAATCTCGAAGGAAGTGAATGGAAGGTTTACGACGTGATCATCGAGAACATCAGCATCGTCAATAACTATCGCTCGCAGTTTACCCGCATCCTTGGTCGGTCTTCTTTTGCCGCGCTCCTGCAAACGATCCGCGACAAGATTCGTTAAAGCAAAACCAACATTCGCATGGAGGCACCATGTATCTACGAACCCTATTGATCGTGTTTGCGCTCGCAACCTTGGCGTTATTTACCGCAGTCAACTGGAGCGCTTTCAACACGCCGACGACTCTTTCGCTGGTCTTTGCCAGCGTCGAAGCGCCGCTCGGGCTGATGTTACTGGGCATGCTGGTCACGTTGACGGCTTTGTTTTTAATTTACGTCGTCTATTTGCAATCATCGGTTCTGTTAGAGACCCGGCGCCACGCCCGCGAGCTGCACTCCCAGCGCGAACTTGCCGACAAGGCCGAAATCTCACGCATCCAGGATTTGCGCTCGTTCGTCGAATCTCAGCTGCAAACCCTAGGCAAGCAAACTGAACAATCCAAAGCAGAATTGTCCGCACATCTCGAACAGCTGGAAGGCGAGCTGCGCCGGTCCATAGAGCAATGCCAAAACTCGTTGGCAGC
>DASSGE010000286.1:0-8597 GCA_035693605.1 Binatia bacterium | reverse complement strand
CCAAAGCGGCTAATTTGAGCGATGAGGAGTTGCATGCCAGCTCGGTTGATGTTGCCGTGGCTGGACGAATCATGGCGATCCGGCGCATGGGTAAAGCGTCTTTTTTCCATATCCAGGATCGCCGCGGCCGCCTGCAAGTTTATGCGCGGAAAGATAGGATCGGCGATGATGCATATGGGTTATTTCAAAGCTTTGATATAGGCGATTTAGTGGGTGTGTCCGGGCATTTGTTTCGCACCAAAACCAAGGAATTGACCGTCGAGGCCGCTGGCCTGCGCTTGCTCACCAAGTGTCTGCGGCCGCTGCCAGAGAAGTGGCATGGCTTGGCCGATATCGAAGCGCGCTATCGCCAGCGCTATGTCGACCTCATGGTCAATCCCGAAGTACGTGACCTTTTCGAGAAGCGCTCAAAGATCGTGCGCCTGCTGAGGCGTTTTTTTGAAGACCGGGATTTTCTCGAAGTCGAGACGCCGATGATGCAGTCGATTCCTGGCGGGGCGGCGGCCAAACCGTTTATCACGCATCACAATGCCCTCGACTTGGAGCTGTATCTCCGAGTAGCGCCCGAGTTGTTTCTCAAGCGCCTGTTGGTTGGTGGATTCGAACGGGTCTTCGAGCTCAATAGAAATTTTCGCAACGAGGGAATCTCGGTCCGGCACAACCCCGAATTCACCATGGTTGAGTTCTATCAGGCCTACGCCACTTTCGAAGATTTGATCGAGCTGACCGAAGAGTTGTTCGTTAGCATCGCCGAAGATGTCGCCGGCGGTGTACAGCTGCCGTACAACGGCGCAATTATCGACTTGACCCGGCCCTGGCAGCGCTTGACCCTCCGCGATGCGGTCATGGTCCATGGCGGTGCCCATGAGGCTGACGTGGCAAGTCTTGAAGGTCTGCAAGCCTTCGCTAAAAATCGCGGACTGAAAATCGATCTCAATGTCCCATATGGCAAACTTCTGGTGGCGGTTTTTGAGGAGGTCGCCGAGGCGAAGCTGATTCAGCCGACGTTCATAACCGGTTATCCGATCGAAGTCTCACCGTTGGCACGAAAGAGCGATCAAAATCCGGCGATGGTTGACCGCTTCGAGCTCTATGTCGGCGGCCGCGAACTGGCCAATGCCTTTTCCGAGCTCAACGATCCGACCGATCAGCGGCAGCGTTTTCTCGAACAGATGCAAGCGCGAGCCGCCGGCGATGAGGAGGCGAATCCGATAGACGACGATTACGTTCGCGCGCTCGAGTACGGTATGCCGCCGGCCGCTGGCGAAGGCATCGGCATTGACAGACTAGTGATGTTTTTCACCGATTCCCCTTCCATCCGCGATGTCATTCTTTTTCCTCTGTTGCGCCCGCACCGTTAAACTCCACGTCGATTCAACTGATGCGCTACGAACTATTCATTGGCCTGCGATATTTACAGGCGCGCCGGCGCGAGACGTTTATCTCGCTAATTACGCTGATTTCGATTTGCGGGGTGATGATCGGCGTAATGACTCTTAACGTCGTGATGTCGGTCATGACCGGCTTCGAGGAAACTTTGCGCGATCGGTTGCTTGGCATCAATGCGCATATCGCCCTGGTTCGTTCGGGCGAGCCGATGAAGGATTATGAAAAGCTCACGCAGCAAATGAGTAAAGAACCAGGTGTGATCGCGGCCTCCCCGACGGTTTACGGTCAAGTGATGCTGACTGCCGGTCCCCGCGTGACCGGCGTCGTGGTTCGCGGTATCGATCCGGATCGCATTAATGGCGTGGTCAATATCCAAAGCTTCATGCGCGAGGGCAATCTCGACGGGCTGAGAACCCAGCATCCAATCCAGGTCGATGATCGTACGGTAGCCCTGCCGGGAATTATTCTCGGCGATCGGCTTGCCAGTCAACTGGGGGTTTTTCGCGGTAGTGCGGTACAGGTGGTTTCGCCCTTGGGCAGTCCCACGGCGATTGGCATCATTCCTAAAGTGCGCCGCTTTGTCGTGAGCGGGATTCTCAAAAGCGGCATGAGCGAGATCGATTCGACTCTGGTTTTTATGAGTCTCACCGACGCGCAGAAATTTTTTGAACTAGGCGACGGCGTGACCAATATTGAAATGCGGGTGCAGGACGTAAGTCGCTCTCGGGAAATTGCCGATCGGATTCAACGACGGTTGGGTTTCCCTTATTTTGCCGAAGACTGGACCCGTTTATGGCCCAATCTATTTTCCGCGCTGAAACTGGAAAAAACCGTTTATTTTCTCGTCTTGCTCTTGATGGTGTTGATCGGCGCCTTCAATATTGTCTCGACCCTCGTCATGGTCGTTATGGAGAAGCGCAAAGACATCGCGATCCTGCGATCAATGGGTGCGACTCAAAAAAGCATCCGTAAGATTTTTTTGCTGAAGGGCTGTCTGATTGGAGTGGTGGGAACGATCTTGGGTGTGGTCTTGGGGTTTTTAGTCTGTATCCTGATCTCAAAGTATGAGTTTCAGTTGCCCGACGGGGTTTTCCTGATTCAAACAGTTCCCGTGCGGATCTATTGGAGCAATTTTATTGCAGTGGCCTTGGCGTCATTCGTCGTCTGTTTGCTGGCTAGCCTCTATCCGGCTCGACAAGCCGCCAAATTGGATCCGGTGGAAATTATTCGTTATGAGTGAGCTGCTCGCCGTGCGCGACCTGCACAAGTCTTTTATTGAAGGTGCTAGCGTTATTCATGTTCTGCGCGGCGCAAACTTTGATTTAGCCGAAGGGGAGCGGGTCGCCGTAGTCGGGCAGTCGGGGGTCGGCAAGAGTACGCTATTGCATATCCTGGGAACTCTCGACCGGCCGACCTCCGGGCAGATTCTCTTTCGGGGTAAACAGCTGCCGTTGGACGACGAGACATCGCTGTGCGAGTTCCGCAATCGGCAAATTGGTTTTGTCTTTCAGTTTCATTACTTGTTGCCGGATTTTTCGGCGATTGAAAATGTCATGTTTCCTGCGTTGATCCAGGGGATGGATGCGCAGCAGGCTCGCTGTGAGGGCGAACGATTGCTGGAAACTGTCGGACTTAAAGACCGCATGAATCACCGGCCGGGCAAACTTTCCGGTGGCGAGCAGCAGAGGGTGGCGGTGGCTAGAGCTGTAATTCTCCAACCCAGTCTGGTTCTCGCCGACGAACCTACCGGCTCATTGGACTTGAGGATCGGTGAAGAGGTGCAAGAATTGCTATTTCAGCTCAACGAGGAAAATAAAATCGCTCTGGTTGTGGCTACTCATAACCGCGATTTTGCCGACAAAATCGGTCGCCGGGTCGAGTTGTGCGACGGCCAGTTAATTGCTGACTAAGGCCGAATCGGCTTTACAAAAACGGTTCATTTTGCTAATAGAATGGAATCCTTGGCAACTTTGGAGAGCGGATTTCTGAAGCCATCCATGAAGCCTGCGAATCGCACCACTTTCTCCTTTTTACTGATATTGCTCGCTGGCTTATTTACCGGCGACATTTCGGCATTTGCTCAAGACGGGGTTCGGCTCAAAGATGTGCGCATCGGCGGTAACGTCAGAGTTGAAGAGGACGGTATTCGTTTGCACGTTAAGATCCGACCGGGAGATCCTGTCAATGCCGGCCTTATTGAACAAGACGTAAGAGCTATTTTTCGTATGGGTTTCTTCGACGATGTGCAAGCCGAGCTATCGCCGGATAACGTTTTGACCTATGCGGTCAAAGAGAAGCCGTATATTCGCGATGTTCGCATCCAGGGACTTTCCCAGGTGTCGCGAGAGAAGGTTGAGACTGCGCTTGGCGTAGCCAAGGGAACGATCTTGGATCGCAGCAAGGTTTCCGAAGGTGTGGAGAAGGTTCGCAAGCTATTCACTGAGCAGGGCTATGTCAACGCCGCGGTGGATTTCGCGATTTCTGAGGAATCAAACAACCAGGTAGCGGTTGTTTTAGACATAGTCGAGGGAAGCCGCTTGCTGATCAAACGGATCTCGTTTGAAGGCAATAAGGCTTTCTCCGAAAGTGAACTAAAAGATCTACTGACAACAAAAGAGGAATGGATTTTTTCATATTTTACCAACCGTGGAGTCCTTGATCGCGATATCCTGACAAATGATGTGGCCATACTCGCGAATCATTACAACGACAATGGTTATGTAGAGAATCGAGTCGACGAACCCTTGGTGGTTCGGGCACGGGACGGGCTCGAAGTAATTTTTCGTGTAAGTGAAGGGCCTCAGTATCGCGTTGGGCGAGTCGAGATTGGCGGAGAATTGATCGATGACGGCCAGAAGATGCTGAAAACGGTCAAGCTAACTACCGGACAAATTTTTCGCGGCAGTAGATTGCGCGACGATATCACCACACTCAACGATATGTACGCGAACAAAGGGTTCGCTTTCGTGCAAGTCGATCCGATGACGCAGATCGATCAAGCGAAAAAATTGGTTGATGTTGCGCTTATTATCAATAAAGGCCCGCCGGTTTATTTCAACCGGGTACTAGTTGCAGGAAATACCAAGACTCGCGACAAGGTGGTGCGCCGTGAATTGCTTGTCAGCGAACAAGAGCTCTACTCAGGCGCCAAGGTAACCCAGAGTCGCAACGCGCTGCAGCGTACCGGCTATTTTGAAGACGTTCAGTTAAATACCAAAAAGACCGATCAGCCGGATGCGCTTGACCTCGTCGTCGAGGTCAAGGAAGGTCCGACCGGAAGCTTTCAGGTCGGCGCCGGTTACAGTAGCGGCGATGGCTTCATATTCAACGCCAATGTCTCCGAAAAGAATTTTATGGGCCGGGGCCAAAGTATGACAGGCAATTTCAGCATTGGCTCCAGCCGGCAAGATTATGTCCTCAATGTGACCGACCCTTATTTCCTGGATTCCAAAGTATCGCTGGGTCTCGACGCATTTAACACAACTCGGGAGTATACGGATTTCGACGAAAAGAAAATGGGCTTCGGCGTTAACAGCAGCTATCCACTCAAAGGTTTTAGCTTGCCGTTTTTCAAAAGCAAGGCCGGTTCGACGGTACCCGGGTCCGAAGTTAACGCAGACCAGCAGCAGATTACCTTTTGGGATTTCATGCGTGCTGGATTGGCTTATGATTTTACCCGAGACAATATTACTGGGGTTTCAGATAGCGCCTCTCAAAGCATCAAGGATGAGCAGGGAAAGAGTCTAACCAGTAGTGTAACTCCCGGTTTAACCTATGACAGTCGCGATCATTTCTTTACCCCGACGGAGGGCTCAAAAGTAGCTTTATCGACCAAGATGGCGGGCTTGGGTGGAGACACGCGCTTTCTAAAGACCGATTTAACTGCTCGGTGGTTTCATACTATCTTTAAAGACCCCAGTTGGGGTGGCGCCTATGTCCTAGGTCTCGGCGGACTGTTTGGTTACGGTCTGGGCTTTGCTGGGAATAAGGCAGGCGGAAGTGATTTGCCCCTGTTTGAGCGTTATTTTCTCGGGGGTATTAACTCCATACGGGGATTCACCGAGAGAAGTTTGGGGCCGCGGTCAGGTTCGAATTGCGATACTAACGGCCAAAATTGTAAGAGTACTGAGGTCACCGGAGGCGATAAGGCGGCCGTGTTTAACGCCGAGGTTGCCTTCCCGGTTATGGAACAATACGGCCTACGGGGCGTAGTGTTTTTCGACGTTGGCAATTCCTTCAACTCGTTCGATTTCAATGATATGCGCCGTTCCATTGGGTTTGGCGGCCGTTGGATGTCGCCCTTCGGCCCCTTGCGTGTCGATCTCGGATTTCCGATCACGAAGAAATCCGGGGACGAGACTTCTGTGCTCGGATTCTCCGTTGGCGCTCAGCCGTAACGGATTGCTTCATTCTTTTCCTAGCGAAAACGTAATTGGAGGTCGTGAGTGAAATATTGGCTCGTGCTATTGTTGTTAGGTTTATCCTGGACACCCGGACTGGCGCAGGATCGAATGAAGATCGGTTATATCGATGTGCGGCGAGTGGTCTCAGAGTCTGCCCCGGGAAAGCGCGCCGGCGAACGGCTGCAGGTCCAGTTTAAAAAGGCCGAGGCCGATACGCTCAAAGAGCGCCAGGAGCTTGAACGCTTGCGCACCGATCTCGAAAAAAAAGGTCCATTACTCAAGGAGGAAGAGCGTCGTAATCTCGAGTCTGATTTTCAGCGGCGCTCGGTTAATTTACAGCGCACCATGAGCGATCTACAACAGGAGCTGCAGTTGAAAGAACGCGAAATGATGCAAGATATCCTCAAGGATCTCGAAGGGATCGTTAATGAAGTCGGCAAGGCCGATAAATTCACCCTGATACTCGATCGCTCACAAATTCTGTTCGCTGATCAGGGCATCGATATCACAAACAAAGTGATTGAGACTTTCAATAGCCGGGCAAAAAGTAAGTGACCTTCGCGGCGAGAACTCTAGCCGAACTGGCTAACTTTGTCGGCGGGAAGGTTGTTGGAGATGGTGCCTTAACTATTTGCCGCGTCGCTCCTATCGAAGAAGCGGGACGCGGCGAGATTACTTTTCTATCCAATGCGCGCTATGCCAAGTATTTGGAGCGCTGCCAAGCGAGCGCGATCATTGTCGGCACTGGCGCGGCAGCGGAGTATGTGGGACGGTTCCCGTTTTCATTTCTCGAAACAGCCGATCCATATGTGGCTTTCGCTAAGATTCTTCAGCTCTTTTCGCCGCCCGCTTCGCTGGAATCAAGCTGCAGTTCCCAAGCGAACATCGACGCCTCGGCGACCATCGATGAGGGAGTGACGGTATTTCCACATGTCTACGTTGGTGCGCGCGCTAAAATCGGCCGCAATTCGGTGCTCTATCCCGGTGTCTTTATCGGCGACGATTGCAGAATAGGTGCTGATTGCGTACTCCATCCCAATGTCGTGGTTAGACACGGATGCCATATCGGAAGCCGTGTAATTCTTCATGCGGGTGTGGTGATCGGCAGCGACGGTTTCGGCTATGCCGGCCGAGGCGAGAGTCGCGTGAAGATTCCTCAAGTGGGTATTGTCGTAGTCGAAGACGACGTTGAGATCGGCGCGAATACGACCGTGGATCGCGCGACTCTGGGCCAAACGATAATCCGCCGCGGCGCCAAAATCGATAATCTGGTTCAGATAGCTCACAATGTAAATATTGGTGAACATTCGATCGTCGCAGCTCAAGCTGGTATCTCCGGAAGTACTAGGGTCGGCAAGCATGTGAACATCGCGGGCCAGGCAGGCATCGTCAATCACGTCGAGATCGGTGATGGGGCAACGATCGGTCCACAATCAGGAATCCCCAAATCAGTGCCGGCGGGTGTCTTTCTATCCGGCGGCATTGCTGCGGCACCACATCACGAGTGGCTCAAAGTTATGACGCTTTTGCCACAACTCCCCAAACTGTGGGCGTCAGTGCGTGCCATCGAACGGCAACTTGGCGAATTGCTGAGAAAATAGTTTGCAAACACCGCTCATGTTGGAAGCCAAGGAAATTCTCAACTATCTACCGCACCGCTATCCGTTTCTTTTGGTTGATCGAATCGTTGAGATTAAAGGTGACGAAAAGATTGTTGGCATCAAGAACGTTTCGTTCAATGAGCCTTTTTTTCAAGGACATTTTCCAGATCATCCAGTCATGCCGGGTGTGTTGATTTGTGAAGCAATGGCGCAAGTGGGAGCGATCTTCGCCCATAGCAGCCGGGGCGGGATGAACGACAAAAGAATCTTCATGCTGACTGGACTCGACCAAGTTAAGTTCAAACGTCCGGTCGTGCCGGGAGATCAGTTGCGCATCGAACTGACCTGCCAAAAGCGCCGAGGCGCATACTGGAAAATGCAAGGCGTGGCCACGGTTGACGGCAAAATCGCGGCGCAAGCTTTGATCTCGGCGATGGAAGTTGGGATGGAGTAGGACGGCCGGCGCCTTGGCTAAGATTCATCCCACTGCGGTCGTCGATCCGCATGCCGAGTTAGCGAGCGATGTCGAGATCGGCCCGTACGTCGTAATCGGCACCAATGTCAAAATCGCCGATGGTACCAAGATTCGATCCCACGCAGTCATTGACGGGATCACCACGATTGGGCGAGGCAATGTCATTTTTCCGTTCGCGACCGTCGGGACGATCCCGCAGGATCTAAAATACCGAGATGAGCCCAGCGAGCTAGTCATCGGTGACAACAACACCATTCGGGAGTTCGCGTCGCTCAATCCGGGCACCGTCGGGGGTGGCATGATCACCCGGGTGGGCAGTCAAAATCTGCTGATGATGTATTGTCACATCGCCCACGACTGTATAGTCGGCAATCGCAACGTTATCGCCAATGGCGCTACTCTCGGTGGACACGTCGTTATCGAAGATAACGTTATCGTTGGCGGTTTGGTTGGTATCCATCAATTTGTGCGGATCGGTACGGGGGCGATTCTCGGCGCCGGCTCGATGGTTTCCAAGGATGTGCCGCCGTTTTGCAATGCCACCGGCGATCGGGCCAAGTTGCATGGGCTCAACGTCGAGGGGATGAAACGGCGCGGTTTCGACCAAGCCAAAATTGACGCCATCCACAAAGCCTATCGCATCGTGTTTCGTTCCAAGCTCAAAATCAGCGAGGCTCTTGAGAAGATTCGCCAGGAGCTGCCGGCGCTGCCGGAGCTCGATCAGTTTGC
>DASSGE010000285.1:0-4868 GCA_035693605.1 Binatia bacterium | reverse complement strand
CCATGCTTCTCGAATAACTTGGCTTCCTTGGCGAGCCAAGTTTGTGCCATGGAGCCCGATATGGCGCCGTAGCTGACGTTGATTTTGTCCAATGCCGCGCTTTGCGTTGGCAAGGCGAGGCTGCCGATGGCCAGCAGGGTGATCAGGACAGACGTAGTGTATGGAATCATAAAACCTCCTATTGGGCTGCTGCGATGGGTATGCGATAGCGCCGCACCACCGGATATCCCGCCGTGACCGCCGCCAGAATCATCAGGGTCGCGAGCCCACCGGTGAGCGCGGACATCTGGGCGCCGAGCCAGGCGGCGACGAGACCGGATTCGAATTGCCCCAACTGCGGTCCATTGCTGGTGAAAATACTGTTGATCGACGACATGCGGCCCCGCAGTTCGTCCGGTGTGCTGAGCTGATTGATCGTCGAGCGCAGAATCGAACTGACGGTATCGCCCGCGCCGGTCAGCATTAGCATGAGGACGGAAAACCAAAATATCGCGGATTGGGCGAACAGCGCGGTGGATAGACCGTAGATGCCGATGCCGAGGATGATCCATCGGCCGGCCCGTCGGAAGGGGCCAAACAGTGTCATTCCGACGGCAGCAAGCAGTGAGCCGACGGCGCGCGCGGCATAGAGCAAGCCGAGTCCGGCAGGACCGACGAATAGAATGTCGCGCGCGAAGATCGGAAATAGCCCGCGCGCGTTGCCGAAAAACGTTGCGCTGAAGTCGAGCAGCATCAGTGGAAAAATCACGCTGTGCGACCAGACGAAACTCCAGCCTTGGCGCAGTGAGGCGAGCGACACGCTCTTCCAGCCGCCGCCTTCAGGGATCTTGGTGCGGAGCATTCGCAGGGCCGACAGCATTGCCAGCCACGAGCAGGCATCCACGGCATAACATGCAGCCGGTCCAGAAAAGGCGAGGACCACGCCAGCAATGGAGGGACCGGCGATGACCGGCACGTAACGTTGCGTCCCTTGCAGCGCTAATGCTTGTGCTAGATGTTCGCGCGGCACCAGATTGGGAATTATCGATTGCCGCGACGGTTGCTCCAACGACGTGAAGATCGCCAGTAGAACGGTTGCGCCGTAAAGCATCGCCGATGATGCCTGACCGAAATAACTGAGCAGCGCCAAAGCGGTCGAGACGCAGAACAGACCGGACTGGGTGCACATCATGAGTTTGCGCCGATCCATCGCGTCGGCGAGCAGGCCGCCCAACAGCAGTAAGAGTATCTGCGGTAAAGCGCGCGCGAGGCCGAGCAAGCCGATCTGCATCGGAGAATCGGTCAGTTCGTAAATTTGCCAAGCCATCGCCACCGTTGTGAACTGCGTGCCCATGCTGGAGAGAAACGAGCCGGTCCAGAAGACACTGAAGTCGCGGTGACGGAAGGGTGCGAAGTATTGCCGTTCTCTTGCAGCTGCCATTCAACCAGAAGCTTTACCGACCTGTGCACGCAGATTGTGTTCTATCGCGGGCGATCCGAAAAACCATCGCAAGCGCTAACGAAGTTTAACGGAGTCAACTTTCCTGGACGCCTGCTTCTCGTATCACAGTAACAGAGCCTTTTAAATCACGGCGATTCCGCTAGCATGCCGAGCTGCGAGTCTTCAAGTTACTTTTTCATTTCGGCCAGCACTTCTTTTAACAAACTGTAGTCCAAGACTTGGGCGGTGGGTATCGCGGCCTTGATTTTGTTTTGCTCGCGAACGAACTCGATGTCGGTGCGAATCGCGTCGTCGCCGGTGGTGCCGTCCTTGGAGTAGTGCCTGACGATTTCGCGTAGCGACGTCTCGGCGGTTTTACGGTCGAGCTGAAAATCCTCGACGATGAACGGGAGGATTTTGTCTTGCTGCGTCGGGTCACGTGCCAAATCCATGCCGCGCAGCGCAGCGCGAATGGCGCGTTTGACCTGTGCCGGATTGCTCTTGATGCGCGCGTCTGAAGTGCCCAGGCCGGAAAGCACCGTACGGAGGAAATCCGCCGCATTGCCGAGGCTGCGGTAGCCCAATTCTTCGGCCTTCAAGTTGAACGGTATCGACAACATCGCCGCCGCAGCCGAACCGGCTTGCAGCGCCGCGAGCGCATTGGCGGTGTTGCCGGCGCTCAAGAAAACCAGATCTTGATCCGGATTCATGCCGGCGGCCTTGGCCATGGCGCGGGCGCCGAGAGCGTCGGTCGCGGCGAGCGCCGTGACCGCGACGGGCTTGCCTCTGATGTCCTGAATACGTTTGGTCTCGGGTTTGACCATCATAAAGAAAATCGGTTTGTCGAGAGCGAACATTACCGCTTTCACCGGCAGACCGGTGGCTGCACCGCGCAGCACCGTGCCGGCCGCAGCGATATATTCCATCTCGCCGGTAACGACAGCGGTCAGCTGCACGTCTGCCTTGCCGACGGGAAAGCTCGCCTCAAGGCCTTCGTTTTTGAACAGTCCGAATTTTTCGGCGAGATAGAAATTCAAGAACGTCAAGCTCTTTGACGGCATGGCGACGCGAATCGGTTCGGCGAGGGCGCCGCCACCGAAGGTGAATTGCAACGATCCAGCGACGACCAGGAAATATAAAATGGCCATCCGTGATTTGGCCATCGATCTAGTTGTGATCATGCTGTGCTCTTTTGGATTGTTCCGATCCCGTCGAGCGCTTTCCGATTAGCCGGTTCAGGATGAAAATCTAATCGTCGCCGGCGTGCAGGGCGATAATTCGTGCGCTTTGTCGTCAGCTCTGATACTCAAGTATCTCCAGCCCATCCAGCCGGTCGATCAGGTAGAGCAAACCGTTTGTGTCTCGATAAATATCATTGCTTTTCACGGTTTTTTGCCCGCGCCCCGGATTGGGCACGTAATAGCCGATTTCTCGGAGGCTGTACGGATTGCTAATATCGACGACGCGCAATCCGCCGCTGAACCAGGTGACGAACATTTTGTTGTCATAAACTTGCTCGGCCGGTTGATGCGCGCCGTATTGATTGCCCGGGGCGATACTGAAGGCGCCATCCGGATTGAACGTCGACACCGACACCGGGTGCTTCTCGTCGGTGATGTCCACCATCCACATGAAGGCCGGTGGCGTCGGCGCGCGTTTGCCGGCTTCTTCGTCGACCACGACCATCATGTCGCGGCCCATGAGTTTCCAAGGTATCGGTAGGGTGGTGTGAATCGGCGAAGGGTAGGGCGGCGACCAGTTGAGGCCGCTGACAAAGGTCGGCTTGCTCATGTCCGAAATATCGAGAATGACGAAACCGCCGTGCCAATAGCTGACATAGAGCCGGTCGCCGTAACGAATCGGATGGTGGCATTGATGTGCCGTGCCTTCCCAGTTGGGCTTCTCGCCGCCGGCGATCCACTGACCGGGCATCCACCAGCGGCCAATCTCCTGGGGGCGCGCCGGATCTTGCAGGTCGAGGATGATCGGAATGCGGCCGATATAGCCTTCGACATGCACCGACAAATAGGCGTAGCGGCCATCGAAGGTAAAACGGTGGACGCCGCCGTTGGTTTGGTAAAAAGCGATCTCGCGCGGTTTCTCCCGGTTAGCAATGTCGTAGATTTTTAGCCCGGTCGGCAGTCTTTCCTTCGGCCGGTACCTTTCCAGGTTGACTAACATGACGTCGCCGCTGACGCGAACTTTGTGCGAATGCACGCCTTGAGGAATCTCGATCTGCGCCACGACTTTCGGATGTTTGGGATCCTTGACGTCCAGGATCGTCGTGCCGTGGGGCGGGTCCATATGGCCGACGTAGGCGTAGCCAGCCTCGACGACAACCTGCCCGCCGCCGGCCAGGTCGGTGCGGCCGACGAGTTTTACATTCTTGCTAATGCCAAATTGCGGTAGATTGCCTTCGCTCATAATCATGCTCCTTGCGTGGGGTTAGAATCTTTTACCAATCTCAACATGAAGCGGTCAAACAAAAGTTTTCTGCTGAAGGAAACGTAAATATTGTTAACAGTTTTTAGTTCAAGCTCGTCGTCGTTAAGGTTGAATTGTGATCGCCAATGCCCGGTTCGGCGACCTGGTTCCCGGTGCAGGCAAGTCTGATCGCATCCTTTGGGCACTTTGAAGCACCTGAACCCTAATCTGACGTCAGAACGACGCGGCATGGCTCTGGCAACTCATTGTCATGGAGCCTCAGTAAATTCATGTGGCCCGGGGAAGCGATGCAGGATGCGCTCGTCAAGCTGGTTGTGGCAAACTTTTTATTGCAAATTCTCGACGGCGTGGCCTCATATCATATTCTTTCTGCCGGCGTGCCCGAAGTAAATCCGCTGGTCTCTTACTATATAGAGAACTGGGGACTGATCGGCGGTTTGCTTTACGGAAAGCTTATCGGTTGTGCTCTGGTGTGGCTGATATTCTTGCTGCGCAAACGAGTTGGGCCTATTGTCGCCAAAGGCTTGATTCTGGTCGCGTGTTTTTACTCGATTCTTGCGATTTTTTTGATGGCCAAGATGGTTTCGCTCTACGTCTGAGCGGCCGGTTTCGCAGCGCATAACTTGCCGCTGGGGTTCGACTCGGCTTGATGACTACAACGCTGCCAGCTTTGCTCGGTCAATTTTGCCGAGCCCCGTGCGCGGCAGACTCGAGCACAGTACAACCACCTTGGGTGCTTTGTAGGGCGCCAAATTATCTTTGCAATACTGAATCAAGGTTACATCACTCGCGCTTGCGCCTCTCGCCAGTACCACAAAAGCTTTCACCGCTTCGCCCCATTCCGGACTTTCGAATCCCACTACCGCTGCGTCGGCGACGTCCGGATGGCTGCGCAGCGTATCTTCAATCTCTTCTGGAAAAACGCTGATGCCGCCGCTTTTAACCATGTTCTTCTTGCGCCCGGATATATGCAGATAGCCCTCACTATCGAGATAGCCGATAT
>DASSGE010000284.1:0-5241 GCA_035693605.1 Binatia bacterium | reverse complement strand
TCTCGCCCGTTGATTGCGGAGAGCCCAATTCAGCCACCCGGCGATTTATTCCGATCTTATTACTCGGATTTTCTTCCCACCGCACAGTGAAATGGCTGCGAGATAAAAAATGTCCCGTCGGAGTTAGCCGGGCGCGACCGCCATTCGCTGAGTTCACCTGGGTGAGTAAGCCGATGATGCGGTCGTGCAGATAGTTTAATCTCTCGCCACTTTCGTGCCTCGCCATTGCGGTAGCATCACGACATCCTTTAGCGCCGCTCCGATCATGCGCCGGTATAGGCTTGCGTCGGCGCAGCCTTTGTCGGTGACGTCGCTGTTCGAGTGGGGTTGTGATTGTTTGGGTCATGCCGCGTACCCAGCATTCTTCGCAGGTGGCCTGTGATAATTCCATGCGCCCGACACCGACCGATGATTGCCAAACATGGCATTCGGCGTGCGCTATGCTATGAATTCACTGGTGACAGAAACTGCCATACAAACGCTCAAGATCGGCTTCGTCAGTCCTGGGCCGGCGACCTGGCCGCACTATAATGGCTTCATGAAGCTGGTGCCGGAATTCGTCGAATTCGATTTTCGAGGGTTGGGACTGTTCGGCCAATCGCTTTACGAAATCATCGGTAAGAAGCAGGAGGTCGTGCGCCGCGTCTGTGAACTCGCTGCCGAGAAGAAGTGGCATGCCGTTGTCCTCATCGGCGCGCCCACCGAGGTGATGAATCCCGGCCTGTTCGGCGAACTGAAACAGGCGCTGCAAATCCCGGTTACCACCGCGCTCACGGCATCGGTGCATGCGTTGCGCCACTATGGCGCCAGCCGTTTATTGCTGCTGACGCCGTTCGAAACACGTCTCAATGGCATGATTCAAGAGTATTTGACGGAAGCCGGATTTTCGGCGCAAGCGCCAAAGGCGTTCGCCGATATCGGCGATGCCGGGCGGCTAGGATCGAAAGCGGTTTACGATCTCACTCAACAGGCATTGACTGAAGTCGGTTCAGTCGATGCCATCTATTTCCAGGGCGCTGTGCTCGATCCACTGCCGGTTCTCCAGCAGATCGAAGATGATCTGAAGGTTACCGCCATCGCTAGCAATCCAGCGATGCTGTGGGAAATACTTTCCCAATTGGGTCGGCGCGCGCCGATCTCCGGTTATGGCAAACTGCTGGCCGATTGGCCGAGCTGAGCGATTATTATGACAATTACTTTTTCACTACGACGAGCACGAAGGGCACGGAGTTTTCGGACAAGAAATTTTCCGTCTTTCGTGCTCTTCGTGTCCTTCGTGGTAAACACATTCTGCCTCATCACGCCGGATGCCACCGAAGCACTGGATAAGATTCGCATCGGCATGGGCGCCTTTAGCCCGAGTAATAGCGCGATTTGGGTGGCCGAGGAGCGCGGTTTTTTCAAGAAGCACGGCCTCGATGTCGAGGCGATCTTCATTGGCGGCGGCGCGGCGCGCGGCATTAACGCCTTGCTGGCGGGAGATATTCAGTTTGCCAGCGCTAGCGGCGGCCCGGTGATTAGCTCGATACTCAAGGGCGTTGATGTGGTGATGATCGCTGCACTCAACAACAAAGGCGTACACCGATTGCTGGTCCGGCCGGATATCGACACCCCGGAGGCCTTGAAGGGAAAGCGCATCGCCATTACCGCTTTCGGCACTGCATCGCATACGGTTCTGACTCTTTTGCTCAATCATTGGAACTTGCGCCAGGAGGATTTAAACGTTTTGCAAATCGGTTCGTCACCGACCATGCTGGTGAGTCTGCAAAAAAAGATCGTCGACGGGGCGGTGCTGACCGATCCGTCCTACTTCATCGCCGAGGACAACGGCTTTCGGGTTCTGGCGGATTTGGCCAAGATGAACATCCACTATCTGCAAAGCATGCTCGTTTCGACGCGCGCGTATTTGCGTGGCAATCGCGATGAGGCGACGCGACTGATGCGCGCCTACGTCGAAGGGATCGCCTATTTCAAACGCAACAAGAAGGAAAGCATCCGGATAATTTTGAAGAAGATGCGCATGGAGGCGGATAAGGAGAAGTACGCCGAACGCACCTACGATCAGTACGCCAATACGTATTTCGATCGCGTGCCGTATCCTTCTCAGAGCGGCGTCCGCACCGTGCTCGACTCGATTGCCAGGGAATTTCCCAAAGCCAAGGGCGCTGATCCGGCATCGTTCAGCGACCCGAGCATACTCAAAACCATAGAAGACAGCGGTTTCATCAGAAGCCTTTACGACTAGCGGAGAACTGTAACCCGACAAGGTTTACCCCTGTGGCACAGGAGAAAGCAGTTTCTAATGACCATTGTTAGCGAGCTTGCTAGTTGTCGTGCGCGGCAGTTCGTCGCGCTGATTCTCGATAACGAAGTCACGGTCGGCGAGTTCGTAACCGAGCCGCCATTGCCCTGGGCGCGCATCGTCCAGCAGGGTGGCGTGTTTCAGATCGCCCAAGGTTACCCAAAGCCGCTGGACGCAGCGTTGGGTAACGCCGAGATGAAGAATTGGGACGATGTATCGTTGCCTGGAATTGTCAGAACTCTAGCAACCCTAGCCGACGCAGTGGACTATATCGTCATCGGCAACAATGCCGGCCAGGGTTTGCCGCTGGCCCAAGTGGTGCCGCTGGAGCTGCGCGCATCTCGATCGGGCATAATTTACGCCAACAGTCTGCCGGAGCAGAGTGCCTACGAGCGGCTCGGCTACCGAAACTTTTTTCGCCGTCCCGAGACCGCGCCGCGCTTGCTCGCGGCGGCGGAAGCGAAGAACCGACCGCTGGCGCTTTATTTTATGAACACGATCCAGCACAACACGATGAATTATCATGATCCGTAGAGACTAGCGCGTTTAGATCGTTCGGTAGATCACATCCAATAAACTTTGACGCGTACAACAGCCGGGGTAGCGGACGTTAGTTCGATCACCGTAAAAGTGCGACCGCCCAGACTAAAAATTCTTGTAACAACCGCTGGGCCGGATACGCCGGTCGGGTTTATCCCGCGTCAGGATTAGGATAAAATCCCAGCTAAAAATGAGTGAAGTGAAACCGCGCGATGAAAATACCTTTTGACAAATTGTGGCCATTGGTAACGGGCGGCGCTACCGCGGTGGTGGCATTGCGCAAACGGCTTGGCGAATTGGCGTACGAAGCCGATCGTTTAAGCGCATTGGAAAAGAGCTTTGAACTTCAGGCCGAACTCAACGAGACGGTGGATGCCCAAGTCACCGTACTGCGGATGCAGCTGACCAAATTGCGCAAAACCGTGCAATTTCTGCTCATCGCCTTGATCGCCACCGCGACGCTGGCGGCCGTCGCTTTGGCCGCCGCACTCATGCGCTGACACGGCCGCAACAGTATCAATATTTCATTAGTGCGCGGGCCACTCCGCATCAAGACAGATAGAAGCTCCCATGCCGTTACTTCGCCTCGATATTATCTCCCACGCCTACGGTCATATACCGCTGTTGTCCCAGGTCGGTTTTCAGATCGATGCCGGCGAGCGGGTCTGTTTAGTCGGGCGCAATGGTACCGGTAAAACGACGCTGTTTCGAATTATTAGCGGAGATACGCTTGCGGACGACGGCGAGATTTGGCGCGCCGATTCTTTGCGGGTCGCCCATTTGGAACAAGAAGTGCCGCCGGACACGGACCAGACAGTGTTTGAAGTCGTCGCCAGCGGCACTGGTGAGCTTGGTGAACTGCTCGCTCAATATCACAATCTTACTCATAGCGATGGCATGTCCAATCGCGAATCTTTGCTTCTGCTTGCACGTCTGCAAGCCAATATCGAGAGCCTAGGCGGTTGGAATATCAATCAACGAGTCGAAACCGTGCTTACGCGTTTAAACCTTCCAGAAGACAAGCGGCTGAGCGACTGCTCCGGTGGCATACGCCGCCAGGTGATGCTGGCGCGCGCGCTGGCCAGCGAACCCGATTTATTGTTACTCGACGAGCCGACCAACCATCTCGATATCAATGCCATTAATTGGCTGGAAAAGTACCTGCTCAACTATAAGGGCGCGGTCATGTTTATCACCCACGACCGCACATTTGTCCGCCGTTTGGCAACTCGCATTGTCGAACTCGACCGCGGCAAGCTGCTATCTTTTCCGGGCGACTTCGAGCGCTATTTGCAGAAGAAGGACGAGCTTTTGGAGATAGAGGAACGCGCTGCCGCGAAATTCGACAAAAAACTCGCCGAGGAAGAGGTCTGGATCCGCAAAGGCGTTAGAGCACGGCGCACCCGCAACGAAGGTCGGGTGCGCGAACTCCAAGCTCTGCGCAAAGAAAAAGCCGAGCGCTTGGATGCCCAAGGCAAGGCGCGTTTTACGCTCGATGCCGGTGCGGCTTCCGGAAAGTTGGTCGTTGATCTCCGGCGCGTCAGTTTTCGCTACGGTGATGACATCATCATTCGCGATCTCTCGACCCGTATCCTGCGCGGCGACCGGGTAGGCATCATTGGACCGAATGGCTCCGGCAAGAGCACGTTGCTCCAACTGATTTTGGGCGAGCTCAAACCTTGCACCGGTGAAGTGTTATTGGGCACGCGGTTGCAGGTGGCGTATTTCGATCAGCACCGCCGCACGCTCGATCCGGACAAGACGGTGCGCGAAAACTTGAGTGATTCGGATTATGTCACCGTGCGCGGCCGCTCGCGCCATGTCATCGGTTATTTGAAAGACTTTCTGTTTCCCCCGCAACGCATCGACTCGCCGGTGAATGCGCTCTCCGGCGGTGAACGCAACCGTCTGCTACTGGCAAAACTATTCACCCAGTCGGCGAATCTCATGGTGCTCGACGAGCCAACCAACGATCTCGACGTCGACACGCTGGAACTGCTCGAAGAGCTCTTATCCGAGTACGAAGGCACGCTCCTGCTCGTAAGCCATGATCGAAGCTTCCTCGATAATGTCGTTACCAGCACGCTGGTATTCGAAGGCGACGGCCGTTTTAACGAATACGCCGGCGGCTATGAAGACTGGGCGCGTTACCAGCGGCAAATTCCTGATGTCCCCAGTGAAACTAAGAAGCGCGCCAATGGCGCCAGCGCTGCAGCCCCGCGCGAGGATAAGCGGAGTGAAAAACGCCGCAAGCTCAGTTATAAAGAACAGCGTGAACTGACCGGTTTGCCGGAGAAAATCGAAGCCCTTGAAACGGAACAAGCGGAGTTGAACGCTCGTATCGCTGAGCCGGAGTTTTATCGCCAGGGCAACGAAAAAATTACCGTAACCATAGCACG
>DASSGE010000283.1:0-3670 GCA_035693605.1 Binatia bacterium | reverse complement strand
CGGTAGTTCCTATGCGGCCAACACGGTGGGCGCGGTTCTCGGGGCGTTCGCCGGCGGGTTTATTTTGATCCCCAACATCGGCGTGCAGAACACGATCATCTTTGGCGTGGTGCTCAACCTCGTGATCGGCTGCTGGCTGCTGGTAAGCGATGAACGGCTTTCGTTCGTGCCACGTTATGCATTGGGGTTGGCGGTATTGGTGTTGGCGGCGATCATACCATTCAAAGTCAAGCGCTGGGATCCAAGTATTCTGACTAGCGGTGTGACGATTTATAACGACCGCTACGAGGCGCTGCCGAGCGATTCCCTGCGAATCGAAGAGATGAAACGCGACGAGGTGCTGTTTTACCGCGAAGGACTGACCACCACGGTCAGCGTCCACAAGATTCTCGGCAGCGATTACCTCTACTTTAAATCCAACGGCAAGATCGACGGTTCTTACGGCGATGCGCTGAGCCAGTTGATGACCAGCTACATTGCGATGATGTTGCATCCCAAGGCCGAGACCGCGCTGACCATTGGTTTGGGCAGCGGTATGTCGGCCAAGGCCTTGGCAACTTTCGAGTCGCTAAAATCCATCGAAGTCATCGAGATCGAGCCGGCGATGATCGAAGCCAGTAAGTATTTTGACCGGCAGTCTGTGCGTGTCGATAAATTTCCCGCGGGTGTGAGTTTTCCCGCCGACGACAGCAAGGGACGGGTATGGTACAACGCCGCGGAAAAGCGCCTCTATTATAAAGGTGTGATGAGCGATGCCGAGCGCACTGAGTTGATGAATCGCTCGGCCGATAAAGACTATCGCGGCATGATAGATCGGTTATACCGAAACGCGCGCCACTCGCGCCACTCGAGCGTCTTGGAAGACAAGCGCGTGCGGGTCATTCCTACTGACGGACGCAACTATATATTAGCAACGCCGAAATTTTACGACGTCATCACCGCCGAGCCGTCCAATCCATGGATTGCCGGCATCGCCAATCTTTACACCCGCGAATTTTACCAGGTGATCAAATCCAAGATCAAAGACGACGGCATTTTTGCCCAGTGGTTTCACAACTATTCGATGTCGCCGGACGATTTCCGCATGGTCTTTCGCACTTTCGCCGAGGCGTTCCCTCACGTATCGCTATGGAGCATGAAGGAAAGCGATTTTCTGCTGATTGGCAGCAAGCAAGAGCAGAAGTTTGATTATCCGGCAGTCAAAACGATTTTCGACAACAACGAAATGCTGCGCTCGGATTTTGAGTATTTAGGCCTATCCGATGTTTATGCGGTGCAAGGCTTTTACCGTATGAATCGGGACGGTTTTGTGGCGTTTTCAAAAGGCGCGAGGATCAATACCGATGACGGCGCGGAGTTGGAGTTTTCCGCGCCGAAGAACCTGCGCCGCGCGACCACCGAGCTCAACCGTCGGATCATGACGCCATTTCTCGTCGATAGTCCGCCCTGGCTGAAAAGCGGTCCGTTGCCGGTGCCTCAGGCAATGCATCATTTTTATATGGCGCAATCCTATGCCGCGAGCGTGGCGCGAAATCGCGCCTTGACCGAGCTCGAAGAGGCGATCCGTTTGGAACCGACCAACCCAAAATTTCAGTTGCTGAAAATGAAGCTCCTATTGGAGCAGGACAAGAGCACTGAGGGCGCGCAGGCAGCGTTCAAAGCGCTCGAACAAGGCGCACGATACATCCCCGAGGTGTTGGCCATGAGCGATGAGTTCTATCTGCCCGACGCCAAGGCGGTTTACAAAAAAATTATCGATATGGGCACCAAGGAGGTTTTGCCCTACTTGGGGCTCGGCAACATTGCTTTACACTCGGGAGATATAGCCGAAGCCGAAAAATGGTTTATTCCAGCGCGCGAATTGCAGCCGGAACATCCCGCGGTCCTGTTGGCGTGGGGCCGGCTTTCTGCGGCAAAAGGCAATCGCACCACCGATCCGGCGCAGGCGAAGAAGCTGTTCCAGGAAGCGCGGCAGATGCTTGAACTGTCGAAAACCAAGGGCGAAGAATCGGCAACTATATTTAACGAGTTAGGCGCGGTCTACACTAAGCTCTTGATGTGGGACAAAGCGGCGGAGAACTACGAAGTGGCCCTGCGCATGCGCCGGCGCCGCAACGATTTGCGCATGGAACTTGGCAAATCCTACGCCAAGCTCGGCAGAACCGCCGAAGCTGAGCGCAAATTCCGCGAGGTACTAGCCTTTAGTCCGGATGATGCCGACGCCTGGCGGGAGTTGCAGTCGCTTGGTAAAGCTTATTGAGATTTGGCAGTAAGGCAAAGACAATGTTTGGGCGCGAAACACTAACCGACAACGGGTAGAACGAAAAGTTTAACTCCAGGGGTGCCCACGGTCGCACCGTGCGATCATCACGTCTGATAGAGAGGCCGCCGCAGCGATGCGGCGGCCTTTGTTTTTGATCGACAGCGCGCCTTTGAAGTTCGCGCTTTGAGCGTTTATGCTGCGTCGACGGCATAAAAACCGGGGAGGCTGCCAGTGTTAAAGGAAAAAATCGGCGTAATTGGCGCAGGAAAGATCGGCGCAGCGATCATGCGCGGAATCGTTCGGGCCGGCTTGGCCGACAAAGAACAAGTTATGGCCAGCGACGTCAGCAAGCAGCTGCGCGATGCCGTTGCCAAAGAACTCGCCATCAAGGCGACGCCGGATAATGGCGCGCTCTGCGAATTCGCCGACATCGTCATCCTGGCGGTTAAACCGCAGATCGTCGATCCGGTGGCCAAAGAAATCGCCAAGGCGGTTGGCAGCAAAAAGCTCTTGGTTTCAGTAGCCGCCGGCGTGCCGATCGCACGCATCGAGGTCAACCTGGAGAAGGGCGCGCGGGTGGTGCGCGTGATGCCGAATATAGCTTGCGTTGTCGGCGCCGGCGCGGCGGGATTTGCCGGCGGCGCCAACGCCACTGCGGACGATCTGGAAAAAGTCGGCGCGATTCTGAATAGCTTTGGCGTCGGCATGGCGGTTGAAGAAAAATATTTGGATGCGGTTACCGGTCTCAGCGGCAGCGGCCCGGCTTATGTGCTACATTTCATGGAAGCGCTCGCTGACGGCGGCGTCCATGCCGGTTTGACACGGGATGTCGCGCTCAAGCTCGCCATGCAGACGGTCTACGGCGCCGCCAAGATGGCACTGGAAAGCGATAAACATTTAGCCGAGCTGAAAGACGAAGTTACCTCGCCTGCAGGTACCACCATCGCCGGGCTCTATGCCATGGAGCAAAAAGGTTTCCACGGCATCGTTATGGACGCGGTGGTCAATGCCACGAGAAGATCACAAGAGTTAGGCAAAGGGTAGCAGTCGCAGATAGGCAACACGCGAGTTTTGCCTGTCCCCCGATTCTGCTCGAATCGATCTTTTTGTAGTGATTACTTTTAGCGTTCTTTCCAGCGTTCGACATCGCGCTTGTCGACGTATCCCGGTTTGCCGCCTTTATTTGACTCTACTCTCAGCCAATCCCCCTCGGAGCGGATGACATTGACCTTGATGTCCGCCGGAAGACGGGTGACAACCCGGGAATTGCCATTGGGCGTTTCACGCAGGTCAATTTCGCGCAATGTCCGATACGGGCCGGCAGCTGCACTGGGGGATTGAGCTGCGGGGGTTGCGGCCGCTGTGGTTGGGCTTGCGGGCCGTGCGAACTGCTCGTCGATGTAGCCT
>DASSGE010000282.1:0-5399 GCA_035693605.1 Binatia bacterium | reverse complement strand
GTTTCGACGGACCCTCAACTAGCACTTCCACGCAGTCGCCGACACGTTGGCGGTTTTTCGCCAGAGATATTTCACGCTGCAAGGTTTGCACTTTGTTCAGCCGGTCCTTCTTTACATCGTCCGGAATATCGTCGTTGTATAGCTTCGCAGATACCGTTTGCGGCCGCGGTGAATAGATGAACGAATAAATATCATCGTACTCCACATGGCGGAGCAATTCTAGCGTCTGCTCAAACTCAGCGTCGGTTTCGCCGGGAAATCCGACGATGATATCGGTGCTTAGCGCTACTTTCGGGCAACGCTTTTGCAAACGATGGAGCCGGTCCAAATAATCCGTCATCGTATAGCCGCGACGCATGCGCGTGAGAACCGAATCGGAACCTGATTGAACCGGCAAGTGAAGATGTTCGCAAAGATTTCTCAATGTGGCGAAGTCCTCGATCAGTTCTGGGGACAAATCTTGCGGGTGCGAGGTCGTGAAGCGAATGCGGCGCAAGCCCTCCATTTCATCGACGCGGGCAAGCAATTGGGCAAAGCTCAACTCACCGGGCGTGAGCTTGCCGTAAGAATTGACGTTTTGCCCTAGCAGCATCACTTCCTTGATGCCGTGTCGTGCCAGCGAGAGGACTTCGGCGAGAATTTTGTCGCTGGGCCGGCTCACTTCACGGCCGCGCACATGGGGGACGATGCAGAAGCTGCAGACCTTGTTGCAACCCTGCATAATCGTCACGAACGCTTTAACGCCATCGACTTGCGTGCGTAGTTCGCCGTCATCCATATAGGCAGGATCGCGGTAAAAAGCCGTCTCCACCGGTCTGGCGCGAGCCGTTTCCACCTGTTCGATCATCTCCGGCAGTTTGTGAATGTTGTGCGTGCCGAAAACCAGATCCAGATGGGGAATTCGCTTTAACAGATTTTCGCCTTCCTGTTGGGCGACACAGCCGCCGACTCCGATAATGACGCCTTCCCGGTAATGTTTAAATTCTTTCCAACTGCCGAGCGCGCTGTAGACCTTTTGTTCGGCCTTGTCGCGCACGCTGCAGGTGTTGAGCAGAATCACGTCCGCGCTATCGATGCGATCGGTTTGGACATAATCCTTGCGCGCCAGTACCTGGGCGATCTTTTCCGAATCGTACTGGTTCATCTGACAGCCGTAGGTCTGAATGTAGAGCTTCTTCATGGCGCGATCAGGTCGACTATCTTGTATAACTGGCTGATGCTCCGGCATTCCTCGGCGATATGGCAATGCGGCGCGTAACGCGGCATCTCGCTGTCGCCTATACCCCAGGTCATCCGGCTTTCCGGATTGAGCCAGATCAGTTGCTTGGCTTTTTGTTTGACCTCGCGCAGCACCCAGTCATTGGGCCGGTTATAATTATTGCGCCCGTCGCCGATGATCAACACCGTGGTTTTGCTCGTAATCGAGGGTAAAAAGTTGCGGTGGAACTGCTCGAAGGCACGGCCGAAATTGGAATGGGAAAAAACGTCGATGACATCGCCTTTCAAAGCGGTCTCGACCGCGGTCTGGATGTCGTGCTCTTCGAAGAGCTTGGTCACCTCGCCGATCTCGGCGACGAACACGAAACTGCGCACCTTGGCGTAGAGATCTTGCACCGAGTAGACAAACTGCAACATAAACCGTGAAGCGTTCAACACCGAGTCGGAAATATCGCACAACACCATCACCTGCGGCTTGGTTTTCTTGCGGCGGTCGAGTTGAATCAAAAAAGGCACGCCGCCATATTGCATATTCTTGCGCAAGGTCGCTTTGATATCGAAGCGGCCGCGGGCAGATTTTTTGCGCCGCACCGATAAGCGGTTCTTAAGCCGCTGCGCCAAGCGCGCGACGGCGTCGTTCATGCGCCGAATATCGTCTTCGGTGTAAAACGAGAAGCTCTTGTCGGCGAGTGAGCTGCGCTGGGAGTAGTCTCGCGGCTCGTGCCCCTGTTTGCGCTGTTCCTGCTGGATGATCTCGCGCAGAAGCCGGTTCAGATCGCGCATGCGCTCGTCCAAGTAGCGCATGACGTTTTGCAGATCCTCGCCATTTTCGCCAAGCATTTGCAGCATGCCGCGGAAACGCTCGATCTCGCTCTGCACGCGGTCAAGTCCTAAGCGCATCATCATGCGCGTGTAGGGCGTGTGGCGCATCGTCTCCGGGTTACCGTTCTGCATCTCCTGCTGCATCGCATCGCGCAGCATGCGCTCGAGTTCGGCGCGGTTATTGTTGAGCAGCGCCTTGGTGAGATCGGATAGATCCCCTTCCATCTCCTGCAAAAGTTTCTGGATCTGCTCGAGCATCTCCTGAAACTTTTCCGGCGACAGCCCGAGCTCTTCCATGATTTTTCGATCAATGGCATCGAGGGCCTGGCCGATCCCGAGGAAGAAATAATCGAATAATTCGTCGAACGGTTTGACGTCGCTGGTGCGCTTGATCAGTGTGCTGCGCAAGGCGTTGCGAAACATTTGCGGGTCGGCGATGCCGATCAATTCGAGGGCGCGAAACGCGTCCATGTTTTCCGACAACGACACGCGGATGCCGTTGCGGCGCAAGATATTGGCGAACTCGATGAGCCGAGCCTGCATAAGGATTGGGGTTGTCGCGCTAGCGACTAATGCAAATGATCTTTCTCGTCGCCGGCGCCGGGACGCCGCGCTTGTTTTTCGGCCAGGTAGCTTTTCAATTCCTGGTGCGCCTTGCGGATGTCCGCTTCGTATTTCATCAGGGCTGACATGGTCTGCTCGACCAGCTCATTATCCAGGTCTTTGATATTGAGCAGCGTCAGAGCACGCACCCAGTCGAGGCTCTCGCTGATACTCGGCGTCTTCTTCAGGTCGAGTTTGCGCAGCCGGTGCAGCAAGCGCACCACTTCGTCGGCGAGCTTGTCGGCGACATTGGGGACTTTGAGTTTGATTATTTCTTTCTCTCGCTCAGGATCTGGAAAGTCGAGGAACAGATGCAGACAGCGGCGCTTGAGCGCGTCAGAGACCTCCCGGCTGTTATTGCTGGTCAATACGACCAGCGGGATATGCTTGGCCTTGAGCGTGCCGATTTCCGGCACGGTGATTTGAAAGTCGCTCAAAACTTCGAGCAAGAAGGCCTCGAACTCGGCGTCCGATTTGTCGATCTCGTCGATCAACAGCACTACTGGTTTGTCCGACAAAAGCGCGCGCAGCAATGGCCGCGGCAGGAGAAATTTCTCGGAAAAAAATACTCCATCCTGCTTGGCGACGTTGTCAACGGCTTGTTGCAGGGTCTTGGCGCCCTGCAGGATCTCGCCAATCTTGTCTTTGAGTATTTGCGTATAAAGCAGCTGCTTGGCGTACTCCCACTCATACAGAGCTTTAGCTTCGTCGAGCCCCTCGTAACATTGCAGCCGGATCAGCTCCATACCGAGCGATTCGGCCAACACTTTGCCGAGCTCTGTCTTCCCCACTCCCGCCGGTCCTTCGACTAGTAGCGGTTTTTGCAGCGACGTGCCGAGGTAAACCACGGTGGCGACATTCTTGTTACACAGATACTTCTGCGTGCCGAGGCCGGCAATTACTTCGTCGACAGATTGAAACATGAGTTGCCTTTCTGAACTTATCGAAGCTAACAGAAACAATATTCAACAGCAATCAACGCTTAGCCGCGCCATGCTTGGAAAAATCGCCTCCTGCAAAGTCGCGCAAAGCCGCTAAGTTCGGAAGCAAGCGAGGCAAAATAATAACGCTCGATTTCGAGATCGTTGTCCGGCTTGATGGCTAAGCGGAGAGATTCATTGTGAAGTTTGCAGAAGCGTCTACCATTCTGTAAATCATATAAGGGTGTGCACCTTAGCGCTTTATTTTAACGTTTTTGACGATATGCCGTTGCTGCTAGCGGCCAATCGGGATGAGCATTTCGATCGGCCATCAGCGCCGCCGGCCGAGATCAGCGGCGCGCCGCGAATCGTTGCCGGACGCGATTTGCGGGTTGGCGGCACGTGGCTGGGAGTGAACGAGCACGGTTTGCTCGCTGGCATCTTGAATCGCCGTCAAAACGACGGCAATCATGATCCGTTAGGAACTGCGCCGAGATCGCGCGGCCTGTTGTGCATGGACATGCTACGACTTCGCAGCGTCGCCGAGGGCTTCGAATACATCGCCGAGCACAAGGCGCCCTATAACCCATTCACTCTGGTATTTGCGGACCGTCAATCCGCCGGCGTCGCTTACAATAACCACGAGGCCGCGATTATCGCCAAGCGGATCGAACCCGGTCTTCACGTGTTCAGCAGCGCCGCGGAGCTGGACTTGAATTCCGCCAAGGCGGACCGCGCCCATCCGCGTTTCGCTCAGTTGAAAGAGCGCATACCGGTTGGCGCCACCGATCGGCAGTACTGGCTCGCGGAATTGCGTCTAGTGCTGGCCGACCATTCGCTGCGCGATGGTTCCCGAGACCCGGGCGACGCAATTTGTGTGCACCGCGAAACGACCGGCACCGTTTCGTCGAGCGTGGTCGCGTTTACGGCGGCGCATTCGCGCTTCGATACCTACTTTTGCCCCGGCCCGCCTTGTCAAAATAGCTTTACCGACCCGGTCACCCTACCAACCCGATGACCGCGCCAAGCAAACCCAAGCAGGCCGCCACGGTGATCCTGTTGCGTCCGGCCGAGCGCAAAGGATTCGAAGTTTTTCTCACGCGGCGGCCGGACGGTATGCCGTTTTTGGGCGGCATGTACTGTTACCCCGGCGGCACCGTGAGCAAGGAAGATTGTCGCGCCGAGATCATCGCCCGTACGATCGGCCGCACTGCCAATCAGGCGCGCCAGATAATCGGTGCTGCATTCCGGCCTGAAGAAGCTATTGGACTGTGGATCGCCGCGGTGCGAGAGGTCTTCGAAGAAGTGGGCGTGCTGTTGGCCGTCGATGCGCACGGCGCGAAAATATCGATGACCGGAGAGCGCGCCGCTCGCTTGATTCGGTGTCATGAGGAGCTGTCGAAAAGGACTCTCACCTTTGCCGCACTGTTGGAGCGCGAACAGCTCTACTGCGATCTCGCCGGTTTGAGCCACTTTTCCACTTGGCAGACTCCGGCGCAATTTACCATGCGCTTCGATACCCGTTTCTTTATCGCGGTACTTCCGGAAGGCCAGACGCCGCTGCCGACTTCTTACGAGGTCGCTCATAGCGTCTGGCTTACACCCGACCGCGCCATGCAGCTCTTCAATCGAAATGAACTGCCGATGATCTTCCCGACATTTGCCTCGCTGCGCACGCTCGCGGATTTCGACACGTTGGCAAGCTTGCTGCGCGAATTCGACCTGGCGAGTTAGTCCGAGAACATTGCAAAGATTTCTTTCTTTGGTGGAAGTGACACAGTCATAGACATATCGCCACAATTATCGCGAACGGATGTGAGAGCTCTTTCCTTGCGC